>JBPCVY010000145.1:0-2863 GCA_051010055.1 Hyphomicrobiales bacterium
GGTACGGCAAATATGAACAGCCGCTTTGATGCGCGCCGGCCAATTTACGTGGGCGGTTCGTCAATCGATGACTTCCACCCGGAAAGGCGCATCCTCACCTTGCCGGAAGTTTTTACCTATTCCTCGAATATTGGCACGGCGAAAATGGCCCTTGGAGTTGGCACCGCTCACCATCAGGCCTTCTTGAAGCGCATGGGCTTTTTCGATCGCTTGCGCACGGAAGTGGCTGAAGCTGCCGCCCCTTTGCGGCCCAAAAAGTGGCGCAGGGTCTCCACCATGACAGCCTCATTCGGCCACGGTATATCGGTTCAGCCCCTGCAGCTTCTGGCAGCAGGCGCAGCGCTGATGAACGGAGGTGTGCTGATCAAGCCCACATTCCTGAAGCGCGACCCATCGTTGCTGGCTGAGGTGTCCAAGCAGGTCATCCGCCCGGAAACCAGCCGCAAAATGCGCTATCTCTTCCGCCTCAACGTCACCAAGGGCACAGCCGGCAAGGCAAAAGTTGAGGGCTATGCAGTTGGCGGCAAGACGGGCACTGCGGAAAAGGTCATTGGCGGGCGCTATTCCAAGCAACACCGGTTCAATTCATTCCTTGGCGTATTTCCCATGGATGCTCCGAAATACGCAATTATCGTTTCCATCGATGAGCCGAAACCGCGCAAGGAAACCTACGGCTACGCAACCTCTGGCTGGAACGCCGTGCCTACTGCAGGCAAAGTCATCAAGCGGCTTGCCCCGATTTTAGGTGTTCAGCCGCGCGAAAGCGAAGTGACCGCCGAAAGCGTTTTGCGCGGCGGCGCGGGAGAGTAGGTGCGGATGCGGCTTGATGCGCTTACCAATTGCGATGTGCAGCTTTCCAGTCTGAGCGGTGAAACCGATGTGAAAGGCATCACCTGCGACAGCCGGACTGTTGAGCCGGGTTATCTGTTCGCGGCCCTTCCAGGCCTTCAGGTGGACGGTGCAAAGTTTATTGAACAGGCGTTTGAGCGGGGTGCGGTGGCGGCCCTTTCTGAAACCGAAAGCGCGGACCCGCGCATCTTGTCCGTCGATAATCCAAGGCTTGTTTTCTCACGCATCGCTGCAAGGTTCTTCCAGGCCCAGCCGGATATTGCAGTCGCTGTTACGGGTACAAACGGCAAAACTTCAGTTGTGGCCTTCGTGCGCCAGATTTGGGCATCGCTTGGGCTGCGGTCCGCCAGCATGGGGACGGTCGGGGTTGTCGGGCCGGATGGTCCAGAACCCTTGCTCCACACCACGCCTGATCCGGTGACTTTGCATAAGGTGCTCGCCAGTTTGGCTGAACGCAAGGTGAGCCATGTGGCGCTGGAAGCTTCAAGCCACGGTTTGGTGCAACACCGGCTGGATGGGGTGCGGTTTACTGCCGGTGCATTCACCAATCTCAGCCGCGACCACCTGGACTATCACAAAGACTTCGAAGAATATTTCGCCGCCAAGCTGCGGCTGTTCACCGAGCTTCTGACGCCTGGCAGCGCGGCGGTGGTGAATGCTGATTTTGAAGATGCCGTGCGCGTCATTCAGGCCTCCAAGAAGCGTGGGTTGAACATCTTGACTGTTGGTGAAAGGGGTGCCGATCTCAAGCTCATTTCATGTGAGCCGCACGGCCAGGGCCAGAGCCTTGTGATCGAGGCCGGTGAAGCGCGCCATGATGTTTATCTGCCGCTGATCGGCGCGTTTCAAGTCTCCAATGCGCTTGTTGTTGCGGGACTAGTCATCGGGGCCGGCCATAGCGATGTGCGCGCCGTGTTGCTTGCTCTTGAGAACCTGAAAGGGGCAAAGGGCCGTCTTGATCTTGTCGGAACCACGCACAAAGGCGCGCTGGTTCTTGTGGACTACGCCCATACTCCGGACGCCCTTGCAACCGCCCTGCAAACATTGCGCCCTTATGTGAACGGAAAACTTCATGTGGTGATTGGTGCGGGCGGTGACCGCGATCCGGGCAAGCGCCCGCAAATGGGTGCCGCAGCTGCAAAATATGCCGATCTGGCATACATAACCGACGACAATCCGCGCACTGAAGAGCCAGCTCTCATCCGCAAGGCCGTCCTTGAAGGATGCCCGGATGCTGTTGAAATCGGTGACAGGCGCGAGGCGATTTTCCATGTGGTGGCACAAGGCAATGAGGGCGACATTATTTTGATCGCGGGCAAAGGCCACGAACCGGGCCAAACCATAGGGACAAAGACAATTCCATTTTCAGACCATGATGAAGTTTTGGCAGCAATTGCGGCGAGAGGTTCCAAATGAGCGCGCCGCTATGGCAACCATCTGAATTGGCGCAAATTGCCGGCGGCCAGCTTGACGGCATTGTGACGTCGCCGATCACCGGTTTTTCCATCGACAGCCGCACATTAGAGCCGGGCGAGGTGTATGTGGCCATTCGCGGCGATGTGCATGATGGCCATAAGTTTGCAGCGCTCGCGCTTGAAGACGGCGCATCGATGGCGCTGATAAGCAAACCGGACGGTGAGATGCGCGCAGCTGGCCCTTTACTCATTGTTGAGGGCGATCCGCTGGAAGCCTTGGAGAAAATTGGCCGCGCGGCCCGCCAAAGGGCAACCGGAAAGGTTCTTGCGATCACCGGAAGTGTCGGCAAAACCGGTACCAAGGAAATGCTCCGTGCCTGTCTATCGCGTTCCGGCACCGTTCATGCTTCGCAAAAATCATACAACAATCACTGGGGCGTGCCGCTCACCCTGGCTAATTTTCCGCCTGATGTAGATTTTGGCGTGTTTGAGGTGGGCATGAATCACCCCGGCGAGATTATGACTCTGGTGGATATGATCAGGCCGGAGCTTGCCATTATCACCACCGTAGAGCCCGTGCATCTCGGTTACTTCAACTC
>JBPCVY010000146.1:0-17858 GCA_051010055.1 Hyphomicrobiales bacterium
TCCAACCCCTTCAATGCATCCCGGAAATGGTGTTCATCATCAGGGTTGATGACCACCTGAACTGCATTTACTTCCGGGTGGCTGGCAAACGCACGAACAGTTTGCCGCAAAATCATTTCACCACAAATCTGCCGGTACTGTTTGGGAATATCCCCGCCAACACGGGTACCTTTGCCGGCAGCAACGATTATTGCGGTAACGTTCATGAGTAATCCCTCGTTTCCGGGCCTTTGGTAGACGAAGTGCACCTAAGAAACAACTCTACATATTTGCGTTTTGGCTTGCGGAATAGGCCCATAAGAGTTACCTATGCCCGCAAGTTAAGCAGCTGTGGGAACTTGCTCAAAAAATGAGCATACAAATTGGTCCAATCACCACAAGAAACACGGTTTTCCTCGCGCCCATGTCCGGCGTAACGGATTTGCCGTTCCGAAAACTGGCCCACCGTTTTGGCGCTGGCCTTGTGGTTTCTGAAATGGTTGCAAGCGAGGATTTGGTACGCCGGCGCGAAGATGTAGTTCAGCGCGCTGCAGGCGCCGATCATATTTCACCGCTGGTTGTTCAGCTGGTTGGCCGTGAGCCAAATTGGATGGCGGAAGGTGCAAAACTGGCCGAAGCCGATGGCGCAGATATTATCGATATCAATATGGGGTGTCCGTCACGGCAGGTCACAACTGGATTTTCTGGTTCTGCATTGATGCGCGATCTTGATTTTGCGGTTGAGATTATCGATGCGGTCGTTGATGCGGTATCCATACCGGTTACCTTGAAGATGAGGCTTGGCTGGGACGATGACACTATCAACGCGCCTGAACTTGCCCGCAGGGCTGAGCTATCGGGCGTGCAAATGGTTACCGTTCATGGCCGCACGCGAAACCAGTTTTATAAGGGCACAGCAAACTGGGGCGCGATTTCCCATGTCAAAGAAGAGGTCTCCGTTCCGGTAATTGCTAATGGTGATGCGGCAACCGCCGGCCAGGCCAAACGCATGCGCGATGAAGCAAACGTGGATGGTGTCATGATCGGCCGCGGCGCCTATGGACGGCCATGGTTGCTCGGCGAAATCGCATTGAGCTTTGAAGAAAACGGATGCCCCAGGCCGGCTTTGAGCGAATTGAGCACAATCGTGCAAGAGCACTATGACGAAATGCTAAGCCACTATGGTGTTGAATTAGGCGTGCGGTGCGCGCGCAAACACCTTGGCTGGTATCTGCAAACCATGGACGATTATGGCTGGGCTGAACGGTTGGACATAAAGGCATGGCGCGCAAAGCTGTGCAGGGAAGAAGACCCGCAAAAGGTAAAAGCTGGCATTTCAGAATTCTTCGCTGAGGCGTTGACCCAAGAGGCGGCCTGACTATGGAGCTCCAGAATCCCTTGACGAATTCCGAGGCAATCTTGAACGCACTGCCGCATCCAGTGGTTACAATCGCCGGAGAAAACCACATCCGGTATGCAAATGCGGCTGCAGAGAACTTCTTTCAGGCCAGCGCCAATCTGTTAACCCGCAACAAGCTTGATACTTATGTGCCCTTTTCCAGCCCGCTTCTGGCTCTGGTTGAGCAGGTACGCAAATCGGGTATTTCGGTCAATGAATATGCCGTCGATGTAGGCACGCCGCGCACCGGCGCTGAACGGCTTGTCGACCTTCAAGTGGCGCCGGTGAGCGAGAGCCCGGACACCTACCTCATTATGATGCAAGAGCGCACCATGGCGCACAAGATTGACCGGCAACTGACCCATCGTGGCGCGGCGCGTTCGGTTTCCGGCATGGCGGGCATGCTGGCTCATGAAATTAAAAATCCGCTCTCCGGCATTCGCGGCGCTGCCCAATTGCTGGAAAGCGCTGTTGTGGACGACGACAAACCACTGACTCAGCTGATTTGCGAGGAAACTGACCGCATTTGTACGCTTGTTGACCAGATGGAAGTGTTCTCTGATGAGCGCCCGCTGGCAACCGAGCCGGTGAACATTCATTCGGTATTTGAGCGGGTAAAGGCAATTGCCTCCACCGGATTTTCAGCAAATATCGAAATCCGGGAAGAGTACGATCCCTCATTGCCTTTGGTTTCAGGAAACCGCGACCAGCTGATCCAGGTGTTTCTCAATTTGGTAAAAAATGCCGCTGAGGCGATTTCCCACGATGATGGAACCGGAGGAATTCTTCTATCCACCGCGTTCAGGCCCGGCGTGCGGATTACAATATCTGGAAGTGCGGAAAGGGTTTCCCTACCACTTGAGTTTTGCGTTACCGACAATGGGCCTGGAATTTCGCCAGATATTCGCGCGCACCTGTTCGAACCATTTGTGACGTCGAAATCCCAAGGCAAGGGTCTTGGCCTGGCCCTGGTGGCGAAAATTGTGCGCGATCATGGCGGCATCATCGAATGCAATTCCCAAAACCGCAAAACCACATTCCGCATCCTAATGCCCATGCATCGGAATAACCCGGCAACGGCCGATGGCGAGATAGAGACAGTTTCGTGAGTGCTGGAAAAAACATACTTGTTGCCGATGATGACAGCGCCATCCGCACGGTTTTGAACCAGGCGCTCACACGGGCTGGATATGTTGTCCGCGCGACGGCCAATGCATCAACCCTGTGGCGCTGGGTTGCCGAAGGTGAGGGCGATCTGGTTATCACTGACGTTATGCTGCCCGACTACAATATTTTTGATGTTTTGCCCCGCATTAAAAAATCCCGGCCCGATTTGCCGGTGATCGTCATGAGCGCGCAAAACACCATCATGACCGCTATCACCGCTGCTGAGCGGGGCGCATTTGAATATCTGCCCAAGCCCTTTGATTTAAACGAGCTCGTCAACATTGTTGGGCGCGGTCTGGAGCAGGCCAGCAAAAAGGCGCAAAGCCCGCAGGCGCCCGCGCAATCAGGTGAATCATTGCCAATAGTTGGCAAATCTTCGGCGATGCAGGAGATTTACCGGGTCATCGCACGCCTGACGCAAACAGAACTCACCGTTATGATTATGGGCGAGTCAGGTACCGGCAAGGAACTGGTTGCCCGCGCCCTTCATGATTATGGGAAAAGGCGCAACCGGCCGTTTGTTGCCATAAACATGGCGGCCATTCCCCGCGAGCTCATCGAATCGGAACTGTTTGGCCACGAAAAAGGAGCCTTTACAGGCGCCACGTCCCGCTATGCAGGCCGATTTGAACAGGCAGAAGGGGGAACCCTTTTTCTTGATGAAATAGGCGATATGCCAATGGAAGCACAAACCAGGCTTTTGAGGGTGCTGCAGGAGGGCGAGTACACCCGCGTTGGTGGTTCGACCTCAATCAAGTCCAATGTGCGCATTATCGCCGCAACACACCGGGATTTGCGCCATCACATCAATCAGGGCCTTTTCCGCGAAGACTTGTTTTTCCGGCTGAACGTCGTACCGATCCAGTTGCCACCATTGCGTGAGAGGCTTGAGGACATTGTTGACCTGGTTCGTCATTTCCAGAGACATGCGGAAAAAGAGGGCCTGCCCGCCAAGCAATTGGAACAGGAAGCCTTCGAGCGCCTGAAGGAGCATAAATGGCCCGGAAATGTGCGTGAACTTGAGAATATGGTGCGTCGACTCAGCGCCATTTATTCAGACGATGTGATCAAAGCTTCCATGATTGACCAGGAACTTTCCGGCCAATATGCCCAAATCACAGAAAATTCAACCAATGAAGGGCTCACAATCAGCGAGTTTGTGGAAAATGATCTGGCGCGTTACTTTGCAGGATTCAGCGATGGTTTACCGCCGCCTGGTCTCTATGAGCGCATTATAAATCAAGTTGAGGAACCACTCATAAATATAAGTCTTTCTGCAACAAATGGAAATCAAATTAAGGCGGCAGAACTGTTGGGCATCAACCGCAACACTCTTCGCAAGAAAATCCGCGAACACAATATCTCCGTGTTAAAGGGCTATAAAAACACCTAAACTGGGTGTGGTTCGTTCCACATTGTTGTCACATTTATGCAACTATTGTTGCAATTGTGCCGCACCTTCGTTAATGAGAGCGGCAGAGTTGAAGTCTTTGTAATGTTGGGGACCTTGGGTGACAGCGCGCATTGGCGCCGATGGCATCTGGGCTTTTTGACCGGTACTCAGTTTTTTTGAAAAATTTCCCAAGTACTGGGGTGATGGATTGCCACCATTAAGGCGCGATCCGATTGCTGTTTGCAGTGGGGGTGAATGAGCGAAATTGCTGACCAGCAGCCGATTGGCATCCAGTCGACTTTATCGTTGCCTGGCAGGGTGCCGCCAATGCTTGGCATTGGATTGGTTGGAACCGCCGTTCTGTGTGGTCTTGCCACCTGTCTTATTCTCACCGGACTGACACCTATCCGCCCGACACCAGACCTCATCGTCGCACTTTTGGCGCTGAACGGGATTTTGGTGTTTGCGATGTTAGCGATGATCACCTGGCAGGTTGCAATGCTGTTGAGGGCAAGGCGCAACCGGGTTGCCGGCGCAAGGCTTCATGGCAGGCTGGTCTCCATTTTTGCGTTTGTCGCAGCGTTACCAGCGCTGATTGTAGCTATCTTTGCGACAGTTACCCTTGATCGCGGCCTCGATACCTGGTTTTCGGAGCGCACCCAGCTCATCGTGGATGAGGCGCAAACCGTTGCGGAAGCTTACTTGCGCGAACATGACCAGGTGTTGCGCCAGGCATTGGCGGCGATTGCATTCGACATTAGCCAAACCGGCGAATTGATGCAGAAAGACCGGCAGCTGTTCACCCGGCGCCTGGCAAATCACGTGGCTTTCAGGGGTCTAACTGCAGCATTTGTAATCAATGCCGAGAAGCGCACCATCGATTCCAGTGTAACGGCCAATGACAAGGTTGCCTTCATACCGCCGCCGCCAGGTTCTCTAACGACCGCAGGCAGTGGCAAGGGAGTGGTGATCAACCCCGAAGATGGCGGCACCATGCGCGGCTTGGTGAAGCTCCAAAACCTGGAAAACCACTATCTTTACCTCTACAAAACCGTCGACCCGAACGTTCTCCAGCACTTGCAGAAAACCAGGGAAGGCAAGGCGGAATACGATCAGCTGAAAGAACAACGTTTTGACGTCCAAATTACGTTTGCGCTCATGTATATCGGCGTTGCGTTCATATTTCTGCTTGCCGCGGTTTGGCTCGGGCTGTCCGTGGCCGACAGGCTGGTTGGCCCCATTGTTATGCTGGTTGATGCGGCCCGTAACGTCTCACGTGGTGATTTGGATGCCAAGGTCGATGTAAGCGAGAACCAGGGCGATATTGCCACCCTTGGGCGCACGTTCAACCAAATGACCAATCAGCTCAAGCAGCAGCGCAATGAACTGGTTGGGGCTAACGAGCTTATCGATGAACGTCGCCGCTTCACGGAAGCTGTTCTGTCAGGTGTGACAGCGGGTGTTATCGGCATTGATGAAGACGGGTGCATCAATCTCGTCAACCGTTCTGCGCTGAAGCTTCTCAACCGGCGCTCCAGAGACCTGCAAACGAAAAAACTGAAAGTTGCGATCCCCGAGTTCGCCGAATTGCTGGAAAAAGCGATGAAAAAGGCCTCCGGCATAGCCGAGGGTCAGGTATCGGTCCGGGTAGACGATCACGAACGCAACTTCACCATCCGGGTCACCAATGAGCGTGGACAAGATGACACCCATGGCTACGTGGTGACGTTTGACGACATAACCGAACTGGTAACCGCACAGCGCAATTCCGCCTGGGCCGATATTGCCCGCCGCATCGCCCACGAAATCAAAAACCCACTGACGCCAATTCAACTTTCCGCTGAGCGCCTGCGGCGCAAATATTCAAAGGAAATCACGTCCGATCCGGGTGTTTTTGACCAGTGCACCAACACTATTATCCGGCAGGTTGGCGATATTGGCCGGATGGTCGATGAATTCTCATCGTTTGCACGTATGCCGAAGGCTGTTCTTGAGCCAAACGATCTGCGCCAGACTGTGAAAGAGGCCCTGGTGCTGCAGAAAGCCAGCACCGATGACACAGAATTCGATCTTCATTTGCCAGAGGAGCCGGTGAATTTTGACTTTGACAGGCGCCTTGTCACGCAAGCGGTGACGAATCTCGTCAAGAACGCCCGCGAGGCAATCGAGCCCCTTGAAAACAAGGGCGATGACTTCCGGGGCCACATTGCCGTTTTTGTTGAGAAGAAAGGCGATAGTGCTTTCGTCAGGGTGGCCGATAACGGTATTGGCCTGCCGAAGGAAAACCGGCAACGCCTGACTGAGCCGTACATGACAAACCGGGAAAAAGGCACCGGTCTCGGCCTTGCGATTGTTAAGCGCGTCATGGAAGAACATGACGGAGAAATTCAACTATCAGACGCGCCTAAAGAGCATGCTGGCGGCACCGGTGCACAGGTGTCGCTTGTTTTCAACACCCAAGCACTGGCGAGCAAGCCCGAAGAAAAACCGGAAAAGGAAAAGGCGACAGCTGCAAAAAATGAAAAGACCGGCAAAAAGTCAGCAATGGGCGAAGCACTCGCAAGCCAAAAGAGCTAACCAAGTTTAGGGGAACAAAGCTATGGCATCGGATATCCTAATTGTCGACGATGAAACCGATATCAGGGAACTGATTTCCGGTATTCTTGAAGATGAAGGTTTCGAAACCCGTCTTGCCAGCGACAGCGATACTGCACTTGCGGCAATCGAAGAGCGGCGGCCTTCGATGATTGTCCTTGATATCTGGCTTCAGGGTTCGCGAATGGATGGCCTTGAAGTTCTCAATGTCATCAAGCATCAGCACCCGGACCTGCCGGTGGTGATTATTTCCGGTCACGGCAATATCGAAACCGCTGTCACAGCCATTAAGCGGGGCGCATACGACTACATTGAAAAACCCTTCAAGGCGGACAGGCTGATCCTGGTGGTAAGCCGCGCGCTGGAGGCATCGCGCCTGCGTCGGGAGGTTGACAATCTGAAGCAACTGGCCGGCACGCCGTCAAAGCTCATCGGCGAATCCCCGGTAATGAAGCAGTTGAAGCAAGCGCTCACCAAAGTGGCGCCGACTAACAGCAGGGTTATGGTTTTCGGCCCGCTTGGTTCCGGTAAGGAACTTGTCGCACGCTCTCTTCATGACTGGTCAGCACGCGCTGAATCTCCATTTGTCATTTTGAACGCTGCGAGCCTTGCCCCTGAACGCATGGAAGAAGAGCTTTTTGGCATTGAGCGCAACGAAGAGAGTGGGCTCACCGTCGGGGCGCTGGAGGAAGCCCATGGCGGTACGCTTTTCATTGATGAAGTGGCGGACATGCCGCAAGAAACCCAAGGAAAAATTCTGCGGGTTCTCGTTGACCAGACGTTCCAGCGGGTTGGCGGCAACAAGCGTGTAAAAGTCGATGTGCGCATTATTTCTTCAACAAGCCGCAACCTGGATGCTGAAATTGCCGAGGGCCGTTTTCGCGAAGACCTGTTTCACAGGCTGAATGTGGTTCCAGTACTGGTGCCAGAACTTGCGGCCCGGCGTGAGGATATTCCGGATTTGGTTACCTATTTCGCAGAGCAGTTTTCCGCAGTGTCCGGCCAAGCCGTGCGCAAAATCGCCGACGATGCGATTGCCGTGCTTCAAACCCACGACTGGCCTGGCAATGTGCGCCAGCTGCGCAACAACATCGAAAGGGTGCTGATTTTGGCAGGTGGCGATTCTGCCAGCGAAATTTCCGCCTCCATGCTGCCGGCAGAGGTTGGCACCATGGCGCCGGTGGTTGCCAACGGCACCGAGCATCTGATGGCCATGCCTTTGCGTAATGCCCGGGAAGCGTTCGAACGCGAATACCTTGCCGCACAGGTGGCTCGCTTTGGCGGCAACATTTCAAAGACCGCAACCTTTGTAGGTATGGAGCGCTCAGCCCTTCATCGGAAGATGAAAATCCTTGGCCTTAATGACACCTCCGTAAAAGGCGATGCCGCCGAATAGGCACAGGCGGGCTTGCGGCGCGGCTAGAGAATGACCTAGTCTCCGCCAGGGCATATAAATTAGAGCGCATTTATGAATATTGTTATTTGCGGGGCAGGGCGGGTCGGCCGCGGAATCGCCGAACGTTTGGCGGCCGAGCAAAATTACGTCACGGTCATCGATTCCTCACCTGAATTGGTTCAATCCATTACCGACGCATTGGATGTGCGCGGTGTCGTTGGCCATGGCTCCTATCCTGAAACGTTAGAGCAGGCATCCATCGCAGATGCCGACATGCTGATTGCTGTGACCTTTGCCGATGAAGTGAACATGATCGCATGCCAGGTTGCTCATTCGTTGTTCGATGTACCCACAAAAATCGCCCGCGTGCGCGCGCAAAGCTATCTTGAACCGCAATGGCGCAATCTCTTTTCAAGAGAACACATGCCAATTGATGTGATTATCTCTCCAGAGGTAGCCGTTGGCGAAATGGTGTTGCGGCGTTTGGCGTTGCCGGGAGCGTTTGAATCTGTCTATTTCGTGGAAGACCAGGTAGTAGCACTTGGCATCACGTGCGATGACGAGTGCCCCGTTATCGATACACCGCTGTCTCAACTTACCGAATTGTTCCCCGACCTCCAGGCCACTGTGGTGGGCATTGTGCGCGAAAACGCACTTTTTGTGCCCCATGGAGATGACCAGATGCTGGCCGGAGACAGGGTTTACTTGGTCGCGGCCACCTCTCAAATTCAGCGCGCCCTTGGCATTTTTGGCCATCATGAGAAACCTGCCCGCCGGATACTCATCGCTGGCGGTGGCAATGTTGGTTTCTATGTCGCCAAGAAACTTGAGGAGGTTTCCTCACGAACACAGGTTAAGATCATCGAGCATAACCGGGAGAGGGCGGTCTATATTGCCGATAAGCTCGACAGGACCGTTGTGCTTCACGGCGATGCCTTGGAACAGGCGCTGCTTCGTGAAGCCGGCGCGGAAGAAATGGAAGCTTTTGTCGCCCTCACAAATAATGACAACGTGAACGTGCTATCAGCGGTAATGGCGAAGGCAGAAGGGGCCGACCAGACCCTGAGCCTGGTGGCAACAACAGATTTTGACGCGATTCTGCAGCCGCTTGGCATTGACGCAACTATTGACCCGCGCAGCGTGACAGTATCGACAATCCTGCAACACGTGCGCCGTGGGCGCATTCGCGGCGTACACCCGGTCATGAATGGCGCTGCGGAACTTGTCGAAGCAGAAGCCCTTGAAACATCACCGGTTGTCGGTGTGCCGCTTCGTGACGCAGAACTTCCCCCTGGTGTCAGGATTGGCGCGTTGGTGCGCGGTGAAAAGGTGCTGATTCCCACGGGCGAGACAGAAATCAAACCGCGCGATAGAATTGTCCTGTTCGTGCAGGAGAACAGCGTACGCGAAGTGGAGAAAATGTTCCGTGTGAGCGTTGAATATTTCTAATGGCGAACCGGTGAACAATACTCTTTTGCTTTTGATCGGCTGGGCCCTTGCGGTGGTTGCAGCATTTCTGGGGGTGATGGTTTTTGCAGCCTTGGCTTTTGGCGAAATTGACGCTTCAAAGGCCTTTTTGTATGACGCGCTGGTGACGCTTTTCTTTGCGGCGGGGTTGATATTCGGCTATCGCGGTCAGCAGGACCGTATGGACCGGGCTCATATTTCCATTCTCATGCTCGCCATTTGGCTTGGCCTGCCGGTTTTTGCAGCTTTGCCGTTTGTCACACTTCAGGTTGTTCCGGACTTTGCAAATGCCTACTTTGAAGCAGTCTCTGGGCTCACAACCACAGGTGCAAGCGTCATAGAAAAACTTGATGAAGTACCGCGCTCCATAATTCTTTGGCGCGCACTTCTTCATGGCATTGGTGGCGGGCTGACGCTGTTGACCGTAGTTCTGGTTCTGGCGCCTTTTGATGCTGCCTTGTCGCCGGTAAAATCATCGGTACCGGGATATGAAGAAGGCGATCTGCCAAAAAGCGTTATCGCCACATCCCGCGATATTCTGCCCTTTTATCTTTCCCTGATTTTGTTCACTTTTGCCGGCCTTTGGCTTGTCAACCTTCCCGCACTTGATGCTCTTGTCTTTGCGATCAGCGCGGTATCAACTGGCGGATTCATGCCTTCAGATGGCCGTATCTCGGACTACAACGCCCCTTTTGCCGAACTTATCATTTGTCTTGCAATGCTGGCCGGCGCAACGAGTTTTATTGCGCACCGGGCAGATTTGATAAGGCAGCGTTCCGGTGGCCATCGGGATGTTCCTGAAAGCCACATGATGTTGACGATTGTGCCATTTGCAGCATTGCTGTTGGCGGCAATCACAATTGCCGAAAGCTGGGACAGCATTGACGAGCCGGCAAACCCGGTTGCCGCAGCCCGCTACGGTGCCTTCCGGGCAATCTCCCTGATAACGACAACAGGGTTGGACAATGCGCCGCTGGGTACGGTGCCGGCGCCATATGTGTTGGTTTTGGGGCTCATCATGATTGGGGGCGCTGCCTTTTCCACCGCCGGTGGCCTTAAGCTGTTCCGAATTTCCATGCTGCTGGCTCAATCGCACCGTGAACTCAAAAGGCTCATCCACCCTCGTGCAGTCACACGCGCATTCGCGGCTGGAAAACACTTCACAATTCAAACCCTGAAGCCGGTTTGGGCACTTTTGTTTGTATTTCTTTTCTCTGCAGGTGTTATTGCGCTCATAATTTCTTTAGAAGGGGAGAGTTTTGAGACCGCTCTTGTTGCCGCCGTTGCAGCACTTTCCAATGCCGGTCCCGCAATGGGAATTGCGCTGGGCGAGGGGGGGTCGGTGCATTCCTATGCCACCATGAGTACGGCCTCAAAATTGACACTTGCATTGGGCATGGTCCTTGGACGGCTTGAGTTTCTGGCGGTATTTGGCCTTTTAAGCTGGTGGTGGCAAAGCCGTACGGTCTGAATTTTGTTCTCGACGCAAGCGTTGGCTGTGTTAACATTTCAAGGCACCTTAAGGATGCAATGAAAGTGTAAAAAATGAAGTCCTGGGAAAATTTCCGGTAGTTTGAAGGTACCGGGTTTCTCAATAAGAAGAATGAAAAAGGGCTAAGAGGCCATGGCAGAAAAAAATCACAATCTTCAAGACACTTTTCTCAATCATTTACGCAAAGGCAAAGTTTCACTAACGATTTTTCTGGTGAATGGTGTGAAGTTGCAAGGTGTCATTACCTGGTTCGACAATTTTTGCGTTTTGTTGAAACGCGATGGCATGTCTCAACTTGTTTACAAGCATGCCATTTCGACCATCATGCCAAATCAACCTGTTCAACTGTTCGATGAGGACGCAGCTTCTGGTGACGAGTAAGAAAGCTAAACCAGACCCGGCCGCGCCGGGAAAGGGCCAGGTAGAATTCCAGGTTGAAGGCGAAGAGCCAACCAAGGCAGTCATCTTGCACCCGGACTTCAAGTCCGTGGGGAAGGGCGGAAGCACGGAAAAAGCCCTGCGTTCTGCCGAAGATCGCCTGGAAGAAGCGTGCGGCCTTGTGCGCGCCATTGATTTGGAAATCGCCTGTTGCGAAATCGCCAAGGTGTCAAAAATCAATCCGGCAACTCTAGTTGGGCCTGGCAAAGTCGAAGAAATTGGAGCGCGCATTACTGAAACAGGCGCTGATCTGGTTATATTCAACACCCAGATCTCGCCCGGCCAGCAGCGGAATTTGGAGCGCCTTTGGAAAGTAAAGGTCCTTGACCGTACCGGGCTAATTTTGGAAATATTCGGCCGCAGGGCGCGTACGAGGGAAGGGCGCTTACAGGTCGATCTTGCCCATCTAACTTATCAGAAAAGCCGCCTTGTGCGCTCCTGGACCCACCTTGAACGCCAACGTGGTGGTGTTGGCTTTATGGGCGGGCCTGGGGAGCGGCAAATTGAATCTGACCGCCGGGTTTTGCAGGAGAAAATCTCAAAGATCGAGCGCCAGCTGGACACGGTGCGCAATACCCGCGACTTACAACGCAAAGCGCGAAAACGCGTTCCAACACCAGTTGTGGCGCTGGTTGGCTATACGAACGCTGGAAAATCTACGCTTTTCAACCGGTTAACAGAAGCGCAAGTGCTGGCGAAGGATCAGCTTTTTGCAACACTCGACCCAACGATGCGCAAGACTGTGCTGCCCCATGGACGCGAGGTCATCCTGTCTGACACCGTCGGCTTTATTTCCGACTTGCCAACGGAATTGGTCGCAGCGTTTCACGCCACTTTGGAAGAAGTTCTGGAGGCGGACCTTATTCTGCATGTTCGCGATATTTCACATTCAGACACAGAAGCCCAGGCCGGCGACGTGTTGACAGTGTTGAGCGAGTTGGGAATTGATGAAACCGCCCAAACCAAAATTGCTGAGGTTTGGAACAAAACCGACCTCCTGGACGATGACCGATTGGAACCGGTGGAAAACATGGCAGCCCGCAGCAGCAATATCGTGTGCACATCGGCATTGACCGGCGAGGGGGCGGATAATCTGCTCAACCTCATTGAAGAACGGTTATCGGCACGTTTTAAGCAGGTCACAATTCTTGTGCCAGCTGGCGATGGCGCCGGGCTTTCATGGGTTTACCGCGCTGGGGAGGTTCTTGAACGTCATCATCGCGAGGACGGCTCGGTGGAGCTCGAAGCACGCCTGCCTGCGGCGCGTTTCGCCGAGGCATTGAGCCGCCATAACCTGGTGATTTTGCCACAAGAGGAAAGCCAGAAAGCCGCTCAATAGTAGGTTGGCCGTCAAAGCCCTTGGATTTTTGCTTCATCCCAAAGGCCATCCATTTCTTCCAAATTGGAATCAGTTGGATGGCGGTTGTTTGCGGCCAGTTTCTCTTCAATATAGTGAAAACGGCGGGTAAATTTCGAATTGGCTTTGCGCAATGCATCCTCTGGGTCGATATCGTGGTGCCGGGCCATATTGGCAACCACAAATAGAAGATCGCCGATTTCCTCTGAAATCTTCTGCTGGTCGCCGGTTCCCATTGCCTCACGGATTTCTCCCAACTCTTCGCTGGCTTTCAAGAGAACATCATCCCAATGCGGCCAGTCGAAACCAACCCGGGCAGCTCGTTTTTGCAGCTTCACCGCCCGCATGAGCGCCGGAAGGTTAGGGGGGATATCAACCAAAACGCTCTTTGATGATGCAGGCTTTTGGCCAGACTTTCCGATTTCGGATTTCTCAGCAGCTTTTATCTTTTCCCAGAAACCTTTTGCCACTCCAGCAGAGCGCGCTGCTTCATCACCAAACACATGTGGATGCCGGCGAAGCATTTTCGTGCAGATGCAAGCAACGACGTCGTCCAGATCGAATGCGCATTCTTCTTCAGCCATACGCGCGTGGTAGATTACCTGCAGCAGCAAATCGCCGAGTTCATCGCATAATGCAAGCCGGTCGTTGTTCTCGATCGCATCCGCCACCTCATAGGCTTCTTCGATCGTGTAAGGCGCAATCGTCGCAAAGGTTTGCTCCACATCCCAAGGGCAACCGCTATCTGGATCGCGCAACGCCGCCATGATCTTCCGCAATGTCTCCACATCGCTCAAATCGTCTTCTTGAAAGGGATGGTCAAATGGGATTGGTATGTTGTTTTTCATGAACCGGTTCTATCACAAATGGAGCGTTGGCACTGCAGGAAATAAAGTGGGGCGGCGTCTGAAGATGAGGGACGAAATCAGACATAGAACTTATACTATATACTTCGCATAATATATATTATGGAAAATTTCTGTTATAAAAAAACATCGATAAATGTATTTTTTTACAGCAACTTATGATGAATTTCTAATCAAAACTACGATCTCTATAGGTCCCTTCAAACATAACCGACCCGATGTGGCCGATTCCCGGGCCGACATAGCACCATATTTCGCCGCCAACCCTTCGCCACCTTTCACAAAAAGAAAAATCTTCTGAATGGTAATTTTGCAATTCGTCACGCCAAAGCTGATTGTAAAATCCGTAATGGAACTCGCTTATCATATGCCGCGGCCCGACACTCTCAACTTGACCGCTCTCGATGATTGATTTGAAAACTTCACGCGAAACAAGCACCAGTCCGCCACCCACATAATCGGCCTTTATAAATTCTGCGTCCTTATCCACCGATTCCGAAAAGCTGCCCACGAATTTGAGCGTATTCACATACGCTGTCTGAAAGTCATCATACTTCCTTGAATTCTCATAAAACTTTTCCAGATCGATTCCTCTGGCTGGTGTCGCAACGCCGATAAATGGTTTCCGGAGCTCAATCATTTTCTTGACGAACATCGGGTCGACTTTCATATCCGAATCAACGGTCAAGAGATGCGTGGCATCGCTGTCGAGAAATCCGTGCGCAATGACATTTCGCGCTTCAACAGTCTCAGAATTCGAAATTGCGGTTTCATCGGAAGGGATTCCGCTATTTTGCAACATCAAGCGGATAGATGTGTTTGAATAGGATGTTTTAACTTCCAATTTTCCATCTGCCGTCGGCAAGGATAAAAATATCTTCATAAAAAATAGCTCCAAAACATTTACCTTTTTATTTACCGCGCATAAATCGCAGATTCTAAAGGCAAATGCACATACCATCATATGCGGGCTCAACACCGGCCGGCAGCTCGCTACAAAGCGTCTCGTAGTCCAGATCAACATGCATATTTGTCAAAATGGCCCGTTTTGGCTTTAAAATGGATATCCATTCCAGAGATTCTTCCAAGCTTAAATGGCTGGGATGCGGTGCGCGCCTCAATGCATCGATTATCCAGCAATCAAGCCCTGAAAGATGTTTCAAGCTGTCTTCCGGTACGCCATTCAAGTCGGGCGTATAAGCGGTATTTCCAATCCGGAAGCCCAAAACCGGTATTTCGCCGTGCTCAAGTTCAATTGGCAGAGCTTTAATTTCCCCACCTTCTCCGCTGATGGCGACTTTTTCTGATGCATTCAAGCTGTGCAACTCAAGGATTGAGGGATAATTGCTGCCCGGCGGCGTTTGAAAGCAATATCCAAACCGGGTGAGCAGAACCTGCGCGGTGAGGTAATCAGCCCAAACATTGACGCGCTTTCTGTGCATGATTGCCAATGGCCGCAAATCATCAATGCCGTGGGTGTGGTCGGCATGATCGTGAGTAAAAAGCACACCATCGAGATGGTGAACGCCGGCGTCAATCAATTGCTCGCGTAAATCGGGCGGCGTATCAATCAGAACAGATGTCTTGCCGGCGGAATTTTCACGCTCAACCAGCACAGAGCAGCGCCTGCGTCGGTTTTTCGGGTTTTCCGGATCGCAATGGCCCCAATTGTTGCCAACCCGCGGCACGCCGCCGGATGAGCCGCAGCCAAGAATTTTCAAAGTGATGGTCACAGGAGTTAGGCCGCCTTTGTGAACGCTGCCGGCACGGGCACTTTTGAGAACAAACGGAAGAAATTTTTCGACGTGACGGTGGCCATCTCGGCAGCGCTAACACCTTTGGTTTCTGCCAGTTTTTCAAGGGTATACACCGTGTAGGCAGGTTCATTTGTTTGGCCGCGATGTGGTGCGGGGGCAAGATAAGGCGCATCGGTTTCAACCAAAATTCTGTCCATCGGCGACTCGCGGGCAGCATCGCGAATGCCTTCAGCGTTCTTAAACGTCAAAATTCCGGAAAATGAGACATAGGCGCCCAGTTCAAGCCCTGCGCGGGCAAGGGCTATGTGTGAGGAAAAGCAATGGAGAAGGGGTGTGAAAGCCCCCTTCCCCATTTCGTCGCGCAAAATCGCTGCGGTATCATCTTCTGCATCACGTGAATGAATGATGAGCGGCAATCCGGTGCGCCGTGCTGCATCGATGTGAACACGGAAACTTGCCGCCTGCACATCGCGCGGGCTGTTGTCATAGTGATAATCAAGGCCAGCCTCGCCAATGCCCACCACCTTGGGATGGGCCGCAATCTCCACCAACTCATCTGCGGTTATATCGGGCTCTTCAGCTGCGTTGTGCGGGTGAGTGCCGACAGAGCAGTAAATCTGATCGTATTTTTCCGCAATCTTGAGGATTTCATCAATTCGCCTTACCCGCGTGTTGATGGTCACCATCAGCTTTACGCCAGCTGCATCCGCCCTGGCAACAACGCCGTCCAGATCGTCCTTAAATTGGGGAAAATCGAGATGGCAATGGCTATCCACAATCGACGGTAACATTACGCTTCAGCCTCCACTTCCACATAACGCGGGAACACCGGTTCAGGCTTTGGAATTGTGGTTCCAGCGCGCAACTTTCCGGGTTCGCCAAGAGCTGGAAATGTGCGCTCCTCTTCTCCCACCCCAAGATTGTCTAAAAGCTTGGCGCCGCTTTCCGGCATATAGGGCTGCACGAGAATTGCGACTTGGCGCACCAGTTCCGCAGTAACATAAAGGACCGTTCCCATGCGTTCAGGATCGGTCTTTTTAAGCGCCCAGGGCTCTTCACCGGCAAAGTAACGGTTGGCGTCTGCAACGATGCGCCAAATCGCTTCCAGGCTCTTGTGAAGTTCCTGCTTGTCCTGAAACGGCCGGATTTCGGGTAGCAATCCGTCGGCAGCACTAAGAATGTCGCTGTCTTGCTGTAAAAGTGCACCTGGCTGCGGGATCACGCCGTCGCAGTTTTTGAAGATCATTGATAATGAGCGTTGGGCAAGATTTCCCAAATCATTGGCGAGGTCAGCATTGATGCGGGCGACAATCGCTTCATGGCTGTAATTGCCATCCTGGCCGAACGGCACCTCGCGCATAAAGAAATACCGCGTCTGGTCAACACCGTAGGTTTTTACCAGTGAGAACGGGTCGATGACATTGCCCACAGATTTGGACATTTTTTCACCCTTATTGAACAAGAAACCGTGGGCGAAAACGCGCTTGGGAACCGGAATGCCTGCGGACATCAGGAATGCGGGCCAGTAAACGGTGTGAAAACGAATTATGTCCTTACCGATGATGTGCGCATCAGCCGGCCAGTAGTGCCAGTTTTTCGAGCTTTCATCGGGAAACCCGACGCCGGTAATGTAATTGGTCAGGGCATCCAGCCACACATACATGACGTGACGGTCATTGCTTGGCACCTTGATGCCCCAATCAAATGTGGTGCGCGACATGGAAAGATCACGCAATCCACCCTTAACGAAGCTCATTACTTCGTTGCGTCGCACGTTCGGGCCAATAAAGTCGGGATTGGTTTCAAAAAGCTCAAGCAGCTTGTCCTGATACTCAGACAGGCGGAAAAAGTAGCTTTCCTCCTCAACCCACTCCACCGGCGAGCCCTGTGGCGAGAGCTTTTCGCCATTCTTGCCTTTCTTCAGCTCGCTCTCGTCGTAATAGGCTTCATCGCGCACCGAATACCAGCCATTGTAGCTATCCAGATAGAGATCGCCATTTTCCTCCATGCGCCGCCAGATTTCTTGAGATGCCGCGTGATGGCGCGGTTCGCTGGTGCGGATGAAATCATCGTTGGAGCAGTTCAGTACCTCAACCATATCCTGGAACAGGCTGGAATTGCGCTTCGCTAACTCGGCAGGCTCTAGGCCTTCCTGGCGCGCCGTTTGCAACATTTTGATGCCGTGTTCGTCGGTACCGGTCAGAAAAAACACATCAAAGCCGTCAAGGCGTTTAAAACGCGCCAATGCATCAGTCGCCAAAGCCTCATAGGCATGGCCAATGTGAGGATTGCCGTTGGGATAACTGATAGCTGTTGTAATATAAAACTTCTGTTTTTCAGTCATTTAGTTTTCATGCTTAAATTGAATGCCTCAAGCTGCCACAGTTCCGCTCCATGCGCTCTCTAGGCGTTGAAACGCATGGACGATTGTTTGCCGCTTGTCGAGGTTTAGGGCATTCGTGCGGCGAATGGAACGGCCAATTTCGTCATAGGCCTCAGCTATTGCAGCCGGGTTTTTGAGCCCCCCCTCACGCTCCAATGTTGCGCGTGCC
>JBPCVY010000147.1:0-24059 GCA_051010055.1 Hyphomicrobiales bacterium
GGGTGTGATCGACGACAGATCTTTGGATGCGGTCACCTTCCGAAATGGTTCTTGCGCGGATGGCGCGCACATGCATGAACAGTTTGTTGGCCATTTCATAGAGCTGCCCGGAACGCGACAGCTTCAATATGGTCTGGTGAAACGCGATGTTCGCTTCAGAGTATTCATCCAACTGTGCGCTCGGATTACCGCCTTCGAACGATGTAACCATTTCGCGCAATGAGGCGATTTCCGCATCTGAGGCCACTTCTGTCACCAGGCGCGCGGCCATACTCTCTAGCGCTGCCCAGGCAACAATCATGTCGAGAATTTCTTCCTTGGATTTACGTACGATATAAATGCCGCGGCGCGGCATGATGCGCACCAGCCCTTCTTGGTCCAGCCGCGCCAGGGCCTCACGCAATGGCGTTCGCGATATGCCGAACTGTTCCGACAAAGAGCGCTCATCAAGTTTCAGCTCGGCATCATCATCATAAATATTCATGTTCATGATGGCGGATTTCAGGGACGTGTAAATGCGCGAGTTGAGGCTGAAATCCTCCCTTATAGGCCGCACTTTCAACACTGATTCCGACATGGTTTTCTTCGCTTTCTTTTTGGGCCTTAACCGGTTTTTTCCGGCTTCACTATTGGTTGATTGGTCTTTGGTATAAAATATACCAGAGAAAATTCCGGTGCCGCAACCTAATTCGCCAACAACTCCCCTTACCTTAATGGCTAAGCTGCTTTTTTCTTGCCTTTGATCAGTCTCATAAGCGGTTTGGCGGCAGGCAGCGTCAAAAGCAGTAGTGCTGCAACCATGATCGGCGCCGCATAGGGCCGGGTGAAGAATATGGCGAATGACCCATCACCAATCAGCAGCGACTGGCGCAACGCCGGTTCGGCCAGCGGGCCCAGCACAATGGCGAGAACTGCAGGTGCCAAAGGATAATCAAGCTTGCGCATGAGATAGCCGAAAATGCCGAAAATGATCATCAGCCAGACATCGTGCAAATCCTGGGTTGGCGCATAGCCACCAATGAGGCAAAGCACGAAGATTATGGGCGCAAGAATTGTGAACGGGGTCTTGAGCACCTTAATGAAGGCGGGAATGAACGCAACATTGATAATCACCGCAAACAAGTTTGCCGCATAAAGGCTGGCGATCAGGCCCCAGACAAAATCGCTGTGATCAGTGAACAGGCGCGGGCCTGGTTCCAGCCCCCAAATCACCATGCCGCCAAGCAGGATTGCCGTGGTTGGCGATCCTGGGATGCCGAGGGTCAACATGGGCAGCATTGAGCCGGTTGAGGCGGCATTGTTTGCCGATTCCGGCGCCACCACACCTTCCACCGCACCCTTGCCAAACTTATCGGGCTCTCTGGAGATTTGTTTGCCGATGCCGTAGGCCATCAGTGAACCCGGGGTTGCGCCAGCTGCCGGCAAGATACCGACGAAGTAGCCAAGCACCGACCCCATAATCATGGTCTTCCAGGATTTGAAAATCTCTTTCAAATTGGCAATGGTGCGCTGAAGGGAGATCGTCGCCTCAGAAAGCATGCTCTGGCCGCCGGCCTTGGTGTTTTCCTCCACCGTCCATAACATTTCGCCGATGCCGTAAATGCCAATAGCAAGAACCAGGAAATTGATGCCGTGCATGAACCCGGTTATGCCGCCAAAAATGAGCCGCGGCTCGCCGGTCATGATATCGAGGCCCACCGCACTCAACGCCAAGCCGATGCAAATTGAGAAAATGGTCTTGAAGATATCGTCGCCGCCAAGACCAATGAAGGTCGCAAAAGCAAGCATCATCAACGCAAATTCTTCCGGTGCACCGAACACCAGCGCAACGTGCGCCAGGGGCGGGGCAAAAAACGTGAACAAAATCACTGAAATCGTGCCACCGATGAACGACCCCACCGCTGCTGCGGTAAGGGCCTTGTCGGCCATGCCTTTTTTCGCCAACGGCCGGCCGTCAAACGTTGTTGCCACAGCCGTGGAAGCTCCCGGTATTCCCAACATAATCGAGGAAATAGCGCCCCCATACATGGCACCGTAGTAGATGGCGGCAAGAAAAATGATGGCGCCTGTGGGTGGCACCAGAAACGTAAGCGGCAGCAAGATGGCCACACCATTGACCGAGCCAAGCCCGGGCATTGCCCCGATGAACAGGCCCATGGTGCACCCCAGAACGATCAGCATGAGATTGAGCGGCTGCAACGCCACCGCAAATCCATCCGCCAGAAGTGCTAAAATCTCTATCATATCAGAGACCTACCTGAGTTTCACCGCACGGGCTGCGCCGCCGCCCATCGGTTAAAGGAAAATCCTGTAAAGCGGGTAGAACAATGGTTCTGTAACCCCTTTAGGCAGGGTGATCTTCAATAGAATTTCAAAGAAGAAGAACGTCACCACCGGGATCAGCACCGCCAGCGCTATCGACAAGCTCCAGGCGTGTTTACCCAAAATACGCAAGTAAAAAAGCAGGAACAGCGGCAGCGCGCCGTAAACGCCGATAACACTGAAGAGGGCAACTGTAATAATCAGCGAGCCTGCCACCAGGCCCACATCCACCAGAACGTTGATCTCAACGTAAGGCGCTTCGGAGTTGGCAATTTTGCCCTTGCGCCTGTACCAGTTCCACAAAATGCCGAGGCACGAGAGGAACATTATGGCAGAAAGCCAAAACGGCCAGGCGCCTCCGCCGGGCCCCTCATCGGGGATCCAGCCTACGGGTAACTCTGCACTCTTAACCATGAGATAGAGGGAGAAGACCGCCATCAGCAACGCCATGGCAAGCTCAGCCGCGCGTGTGGACATGACTTAGGCCCTCCCCCAAAATCTCAATGCTTTTCAGAGCCGGCTATTACTTGATCGCGCCCATCTTTTTGAGCATCGCTTCATGGATGTCACGCTCTTTCTTCCAGTAGTCCATAAGCGCGTCGCCGGTCAGGAAGTCACCCTGGAGGGCTTTCTTCTTGCGGTAAGTCTGCCAATCTTCCGAATTGAACACCTTGGTGAACAAATCGGTGTAGTATTTCTTGGCATCGTCACTCATGCCCGGTGCACCAACCACGGTGCGCTGCATGTAGTAGACAAAGTCCTTACCGAGCTCCTTGAACGTCGGGGCATCTTTGAACAGGCCAATACGCTCGTCGGTGAAACATGCAAGCGGCTTGGTGTTGCCAGCTTCAAAGAAACCAAGCTGCTCAGAAGGGTTGTTTACCGTTGAGTTTGCATTGTTGCCGGCCAGTTCCTTGGCCACCTTACCACCGCCCTTGTAAGGCACATACTTCATCTCAAGGCCATATGACGAATTGAGGAAGTCGGTGAGCAGGTTGTCTTCAGACGCCTTGCCGGTGCCGGCCATAATCCAGCCCTTACCTGACTTTTTGGCTTCCGCAACAAATTCCTCGACATTGGTGATGTCTTTGCGGTCCGAATTCACCCACAGGCAGAATGTGTCTTCGGCCATTCTGGCAACCGGTGTGAACTCAGCAACATCAACACCAAGGCCCGGCTGGCGCAGCGGCGTGGTGTAGAAGCTGTTCAGGGTGAACATGATGGTGTGGTTATCACCCTTCTTGCCTTTCAGATAGACGAGTGCTTCAGCACCAGAACCACCCGGCTTGTTCACCGGTGTTACCGGAACAGGAGCCAGCTTTTCCTTGGCAATGATCGACTGCATCAGGCGCACTGCCTTGTCAGCACCACCACCCTTGCCTGCCATCACGACAAACTCGATCGGTTTTTGCGGCTCAAATGCGAGGGCCGTGCCGGCGGTTGCCCCCATTGCAACCAAACCAGTGCCCGCCATGAGGCCAAACATAGATAGAACTGTAGTGGTCTTCTTCATCAGCTTCCTCCCGTATCACGTGCATTCATGCACAGCTTGAATTTTTTTCGTCAGGCGAATGCGGCTAAACTTCGACTTTGTGCACACGGCTTGACCCCGTTCATACGCTAGTCTGCATACGTTGCAGTTTCATTTCTGGTATCTGGTCTCTGGCATACCACAGGTTTTTATACAAGACAATATTGGCGCTTTTCCGGGCCCCTCGCCGGTAAGTAATGAAAATTATTTAGAGAATCCTGTTGCGCGCTTGGAAAATATTGCTGATGGGCGGGAACAATATTCAATTTAACATATAGCCGTGCGCTTCTTTGTGTGATTTATAAATTTGAAATTTTGTTAGAGAAGTTTCCGGAACGCGCTGTATTTTTCGAAGTCGACACCACAAGACAATCACACTTGCGACGTTTGTATACATCAACAGCAACAATAAATATCTGGCACTCTGGCCCCTGCTATTCTATGTAGCAACGGGGAACAAGCGGGCGGCATAGCCCGCAATCTGGATGGTGATAAACAGATAAGATGGGGAGCGAAGGGTGACACAACCTAGCACCGCAGCTGGCACGGTCAGCATTGAGGAAAGCGGACTGACAGGGCTGGCAGCCGCACATTGGAACCTCCAGGAAAAACAACTTTACGACGAGGCCTTGCGCCGAGGCGAAGGAGTAGCCGCAAAGAACGGCCCCCTGGCGGTTAAAACTGGAGTCCATACCGGGCGCTCGGCGCAGGACAAGTTCATAGTCCGCGACAGCGATACCGAAGACACCATCTGGTGGGACAATAACAAGGGGCTTGACCGTGCCCATTTCAATGTCTTGCGTGACGATTTCATGGCTCACAGCCAGGGCAAAGAGCTATTCGTACAGGATCTGCATGGCGGGGCCGATCCGGCTTACCGCATTAAAGTCCGGGTGATCACTGAGTTTGCCTGGCATGCACTGTTCATCCGTTACTTACTGCGTCGGCCAGAACTTCAGGAACTGGAGAACTTTACACCTGAACTCACCATCATCAATTTGCCAAGCTTCAAGGCCAACCCTGAACGCCACGGGGTGCGCTCAGACACTGTCATCGCGGTTGATTTGACCAACGGCCTGGTGCTCATCGGCGGTTCGGAATATGCCGGTGAAACCAAGAAGTCGGTTTTTGGCGTTCTCAACTACATGCTGCCTGCGAAGGGCGTTTTGCCGATGCATTGCTCGGCCAATGTTGGTACGGACAAAGATGCGGCACTCTTCTTCGGACTTTCAGGCACAGGCAAAACCACGCTTTCTTCAGATTCGAAGCGCACTCTTGTGGGTGATGATGAGCATGGTTGGTCAGACAACGGCATCTTCAACTTTGAAGGTGGTTGTTATGCGAAGACAATCCGCCTTTCAGCAGAGGCCGAGCCTGAAATTTACGCCACTACCCAGCGCTGGGGATCGGTTCTCGAAAATGTAGTTATCGACCCTGAAACGGGCGTGCCTGATTTTGACGATGGTACGCTGACGGAAAATGCCCGGGTCGCCTACCCCATGGATTTCATCCCGAACGCCAGCGCCACCGGCACCGCACCCCATCCCAAAAACATTATCATGCTGACGGCGGATGCGTTCGGCGTTCTGCCGCCGATCGCCAAACTGACGCCGAGCCAGGCAATGTATCATTTCCTTTCCGGTTACACCGCCAAGGTTGCCGGCACCGAAAAAGGCGTTGCGGGCACCCAGGCAACTTTCTCAACCTGTTTTGGCGCACCGTTCATGCCGCGCCATCCAAGCGTTTACGGAAATTTGCTGCGAGAACTCATTTCCAGTCACCAAGTTACATGCTGGTTGGTGAACACCGGCTGGACTGGCGGAGCATACGGAACTGGCTCGCGCATGCCAATCAAGGCCACCCGTGCATTGCTTGGCTCAGCGCTCGACGGCAGCCTCACTGACACGCCCATGCGCACGGATGCCTTCTTCGGCTTCCAGGTGCCAACAACGCTGCACGGCATTGATGACACCCTGCTGACCCCGCGCGAGACCTGGGCGGACAAGGACGCCTATGATGAACAGGCGCGCAAGCTTGTGACCATGTTCACAGATAATTTCCGTAAATTTGAACCATATGTTGATGCAGAGGTAAACGCGACCGCGCCATCTGCAGCCTGATCCCGGGGGTAGCTCAAAATGAAAATCTGCATTTATGGCGCCGGCGCCATCGGCGGCTATATGGGACTTATGCTCCAGGAAGGTGGAGCCGAAGTCTCGCTCATTGCCCGCGGCGCCCATTTGCAGGCAATCCGCGATAAGGGCCTGAAAGTCGTTTTCACGGACGGCGAGAAAACCGGCAAATTCCAGACCAGCGATAACCCGGCTGAACTTGGCCCGCAGGACTATGTTGTTGTCGCCCTGAAGGCCCACCAGGCTTGGGAAGTGGCCGATCAGATGAAACCGCTGCTAGGCCCGGATACAGCCGTCGTTACAGCGCAAAACGGCGTTCCCTGGTGGTACTTCTACGGCTTTGAGGGCCAGTACGCGAACCTGCGCATTGAAAGCGTTGATCCGGGCGACAGGCAGTGGAACGCAATCGGCCCGAAAAGGGTCATTGGCTGCACAGTGTATCCGGCGGCCGAGATCACTGAACCTGGCGTTATAAAGCACATTTATTCAAACCGCTTTGGCATCGGTGAGCCGAACCGGCAGGAAACAAAACGCACCCAGAAACTTGCCGATATCATGGAGGCAGGCGGCCTCAGCCCGCGTATCTATCCTGAAATCCGCAACGATATCTGGCTCAAGCTTTGGGGCAACTTGTGCTTCAACCCCATCTCCGCTCTCACCCGGGCGACTCTTGATGTGGTGGCCACCGATCCCGGCACACGTGCCCTTGCCCGCAACATGATGATTGAGGCGCAAACGATTGGCCGCCGCATCGGCGTTCATTTCAGGGTCGATGTAGAGCGGCGCATCAATGGCGCAGCAGGGGTTGGAGCCCATCGCACGTCCATGTTGCAGGATCTCGAAAAGGGCCGTGCATTGGAAATCGATGCCCTGTTAACCGCCGTACAGGAAATGGGCCGGCTGGTTGATGTGAACACGCCAAATATTGATGCGGTTCTGGCTCTGGTGCAGCAAATGGGCCGGGTCGCTGAGGTTTACCCAACTTACCCTGAAGACGTACTAGATGGCGATCCTGCCGAAGCAGCTGTGGATTAGCGGTCAACCGCACAAATGTGACCGCGCGTGCGGTTGACAAAATTCGGCGCTAAACAATAACAGTACCTCCCGGTAACTCTCCAACCAAGAGGACTGATATGAGCGCTGACACCAGCCCAGCCGATCCTAATTTGCGCCAAATCCCCCCTCGCCAGGAAGGCTGGCGCGGTCGCCTTCAGGCCATCGTTGAATCTCGCACCTTCCAGAACACCATCACCGCGCTGATCGTGGTGAACGCCATCACTCTTGGCCTGGAAACAAACCCTGATATCGTTGCAGCCGCCGGTCCCCTATTGTCCTTTCTCGACAGGGCCGTTCTTGCTATTTTCGTGGTAGAGCTGATTACCAAGCTTGTGGTCTATGGCCGCCGGTTTCCACGCGATCCCTGGAACATATTCGACCTCATCGTGGTGGGTATTGCCGTCTTGCCGGCAACAGGCAGCCTGTCGGTTCTGCGCGCCCTCAGAATCTTGCGGGTGCTCCGGCTTGTCTCCGCTGTTCCATCCATGCGCCGGGTTGTAAGCGCACTTCTGGTGGCCATACCGGGCATGGGCTCCATCGTCGCCTTGCTGTGCCTCATATTCTATGTGTTCTCCGTCATGGCAACTAAACTGTTTGGCGCAGGGTTTCCTGAATGGTTCGGAAGCATTTGGGCATCGGGTTATTCCCTTTTCCAGATTATGACCCTGGAAAGCTGGTCCATGGGCATTGTGCGCCCGGTCATGGAAGTCTACCCTCATGCCTGGGCATTCTTCCTGCCCTTCATCCTCACCACCTCTTTTACGGTGCTTAACCTCTTTATCGGCATTGTAGTGGACGCCATGCAGCAGGAACATGCCGCGGAGCAGGAGGAGCTCATGCGCCGGGAGGGCGAAATTGCAGAACAGGGCCGCTCTGACCGGGCGCTCATCCTTGCAGAACTCGCCGCCCTGCGTGCGGACATCCACACTTTGCAGAAGGGAAGTTAGGCTCCATGGTTCGAGACGAGCCTTCGGCTCTCCTCACCATGAGGCCTGAGGGAGCCGCACCCACAACCTCATCCCGAGGAGGTGGCTATAGCCACCGTCTCGAGGGGTGCATGTATCCAGGCGATGGAACATCGCGAAACATAGGAGTTGCGCAGGCCGGTCGGCGCTGCTATCAGCGGCGCGCATTTCAGTTACGGTTTGGAGCTTAAGGTGACAACTACAAACAAAGGCATATTCTTAGGCGTTCTCGCCATGGCAATCGTGGTGACTGCATCAAATATTCTGGTGCGCTATCCAGTTGGCGATTTTCTGACCTATGGCGCCTTCACTTATCCAATTGCCTTTCTGGTCACCGATTTGACCAACAAGCTTCTGGGTGCACAGGCCGCCCGCAAGGTGGTGCTGGCAGGCTTTGCCGTCGGCATTGTATTGTCGGCATGGTTGGCGGTGCCGCGCATCGCAATTGCATCGGGAACCGCATTCATGGTGGCGCAGATGCTTGATGTGGCTGTGTTCAACCGCTTGCGCGAGGGCAGCTGGTGGCGCGCGCCGCTGGTGTCATCCCTTTTTGGCAGCGCGGTCGATACCGCCCTCTTCTTCTCCATGGCATTTGCTGCGGCCTTCGTGTTCCTCGGCCCCAATGAAGAATGGGCTCTGGCACCGGCCCCGCTTATGGGAATTGGCACGATGGCGCCGTTCTGGGTAAGCTTGGCCATTGGCGACTTCATGATGAAGCTTGGCTTGGCGCTTGCAGCACTTGTGCCGTTCAGAGCGCTGGCCAACTATCTTGCCCCGGCCGCAAAGCGGCAAGCGCACTAAGAGTTGCGGAAATCTCATGATAGGCATCGCCGCGCCAATGCGCGGCGATGAACCTGTCTGGCCTGATAAGAAAGACTTCCCCTTCGCGAGCATCAAGCCCGAAGAATTCACCGGCAGAGTGAACTGTTTCAATCTCGGTCCCGGGTGCATTCCCCTCGCCTACCAAAACCGCGATGGGTTTTGGCGAAAGCGGGCTTGAAGGGATTTTCGAAAGAACTTCCGCAGCGCCGACGCCGATGGTAGCAAGCGCAAATCCAACACCAAGGTACTCATCCAGCAGTTGAGCTCTGCCCGAACCATCAGCCACTTCAAACTGCGGAAAAACATAGCCGGTGAGATTGCCGTCTCTGCCCAACCCACCGGCATCAAGCCAGCCCTGGGTATAGTTCGCTTGCGGTTTAGGACGGATTTTTGCAGCCGCACCGGTTGGGGCCGATTTGCCCATCAGGTGAGCGCGGATTTCGTCTTTCGCCGCCTCATCAAGCCCACCCTCGGGCATGACGATTTCGCCCAGCGCCACCGCGTAGTCGATCATCTCCACAATTGGGGCCTTGCGTTCCACCTCGTAGCTTGAAAGAAGGCCGGCGGAGGCATGACCCATCAGAATGTGTTTTACCTTCCAGCACACGTTATAGGCATCGCGAAGGCCCGCATTCATGCCCTGTCCGGCAAAGGGCGGGGTGAGATGGGCAGCATCGCCAAGCAGGGCAACGCGGCCTTTCGTCAAATGCTCGGCAACCCGGGCATGAAAGGTGTAGACAACGGAGCGCAATATATCGCTGTCGGGAATGGTGCGGAACTTTGCCAGAACCGATCTGATGGTTTTGCGGCTTGCCATTTCAGACCCATCTTCTCCTGGCATAACCATATATTCATAGCGCCTGCCCCCGCCGGGCATGGGAATGGATACCGTTGGCCGGACGGCATCGCAGTAGAATTTTGAGAATTTGTCACGGTCCGGATCGTTCAGAGTATCGATCACCACCCAATCGCGGGCATCGGTTTCCCCTTGCATTTTAAAGCCAAGCTGGCCCCGCACCGTGCTGCGCCCGCCATCGCAAGCAAGAAGGAATTTGCAGGCAACGGTTTTTCGCGAACTATCGGGGAGTTCAAGTACGACAGTCACCCTATCGCCTTCATCAGTGAACGAGATGAGCTTGGTCTCAAACCGCAATTGCATATTTTCGAATCTGCCCAAACCTTCAGCCATAATTTTTTCAAGGTCAGGCTGCAGGAACGCGTTGCGGCGCGGATAACCGTTGCTGGTTACCGGGGAATCCACTTCGGCAAAACAGGCACCGTCTGGAGCATAATAGCGCGCTCCATGACCCGAGATGACATGTTCGGCAATCTTGTCGGCCAAACCAGTGGTTTGCAGTGCCCGCAGGCCCTCATCATCAAGAAGCACCGCCTTGGGCAAATCAGAGGTGGTCTCGTTCTGTTCAACAACAAGGGTTTCGGCGCCATAGGTGCCAAGCAGGTTGGCGCATAAAAGTCCCGTCGGCCCCGCGCCAACGACAAGCACAGGAACACTATCTGGCAAGACAGGTGATGGCGGCAAAGTTTCAGACCTCTTCGGCGACCGCCTCTTCTATACGTTCACCGCGTGAATTCACATAAACACCATCATTACCGATGGTTGCCATATCGCAGAAAATTTCAATACGGTGATTATCGGGGTCGAGCACGTAGAAGGATTCATTTTCTCCCCACGACCCATCGCCTCTCGGGTCCCAGGGGCTGTGCACAACAGGGCCGCGCACAACTTCCAACCCAAGGTCTTCAGCTTTCTTTAGCATTTCAAGCCACGCCTCCCGGTCGCGGCATTCAAACGCATAGTGATGAAATGAGGGCTGCCCGGCCAAATCATCACCAGGATTGGCAGGCCTGTTTTCATACTTTTTTGCCGGATTGTTCACCAGCACCAAATCGTGATGAACCGGGCCAAGCCGCATAAAGCACAATTCCACGGGTATGGCTTCAACTTCACCGGCCTTGTGCCGTTCGCTCAATTTCATGCCAAGGTAATCGCGGTAGAAGGCGATCGAGCGGTCGATATCGGTGACCTCAAGGGCCAGGTGCTGCATTTTCACGACAGGATTTTCCATTTTTTGTTCAACCTCACCTTTTGAGTTCAAATTGGCTAGCACGCCCATTGCGAGCCACTAACGAATTTTGTTTATCAAACTTTTCCACGCTCACCTTTGTCTAAAACCCGTACGGATTTTTGATCCAGCTTTTTCCGCCTAGCCCTACATTGTAACCGGTATCATAAAGTGCGTTCATGTACGCGTTGTCGAAAGGCTCGCTCTTTGGAAACTCGAACTCAAGCGGAATGTAGGCGAGATTGAAATCAAACCCGTCCCGCTTGGTGATAGCGAAAATCTTGTACATGTCCGCATCACCCTGGCTCGTCAAAAGAGTATCCACCGCCCGCGCCGCGATGGCTAATGTTTGCCCTTCAACCTTCTTCCATTCCGGGCGCACCTTGGCGTTGCGAATAATGTAAACTTTGGGAATAGCCTTGGGAGCACGCTTCATTCTGCGGGTTGCCCTTAACTGCCCGGGGTAGAGGAAGGCCTGATTGGTGGTGCCACCGTCAACATGCACTTCCTGATAAGCAACATCATCCACCGTCACGTTAATGGGCACCGGCGGAAATGCGCCGGGGATGGAGGCAGATGCAAGCAGGATTTTGCGGAAAAGCGTCAGGGCTTCAGGATGCCCGCTTGCGGCAATCTTGCCCATATCCCAAATCACCGGACGGCCCGCTTCAAGGTTCGTGGTGCCCACCCAGAGGCGGCGGCCCTTTTTGTGCTCTTTAGCAATTTTCTGCAGAAGTTCCGGCGTTACATGGGAGCTGATGAGATTATAGAGCGGCGTTGAATCTGCATAGGACGTACCGGTAAGAACTCCTCCTATACCTTTTTTTCGCAACACATCCTTGGTGGAGATCGTGGTGTAAACAGCTTCGAGTTGTTCATCATAGGTCGTGCCAAGAAAGGCATAAGGCGCAATTAACGCTCCGGTGCTTATGCCGGTGACGGCTTCGAATTGGGGACGATCGCCCTTCTTGGTCCATCCGTTCAAAACTCCGGCGCCAAACGAACCATTAGCGCCGCCGCCCGAAATCGAGAGCAAGGCCAGTGTAAATCGGCCAGAGCGGCTGGCCCTGCTCAACCGGCCATAGCGGGATTTCGACTGCTCCCACCTTTCGTTCATGTGCGCAGCCAGATCTTCGCCACCGGTGTCGCCCCAAAACCTGATTTTGCTGAAACCAACCACCTTTGCATCATCGACCTGGGATTGAGGGACCGATATGTAGTCGACGGATGCACCGCAGCCCCAAAGCAACAGGGCTGCAGTCAAAACCGCGGCAAGTTTTTGAAAACCAATCACGAAACGTTCCCAGCCCCATGTATTGCGCATATGTCCGGCGCTTTGCTTGCGCTAGATGTCAAAGAAATGTGGCGATTTTGCTTTCGCCCGCCCCCCGGAAATCAAAAGAGCCTCAATTCAATCCTCTCGTTTCCCAGATAGTCTGCGCCCAATCCACGAGAACACCATATATACGATCGCCGCGTTGATGCAGATCGCGCAAATCATCATGACAGAGTTCCAGAAAAGAGAATTCGTTGCCAGCGCATCAACTGCAAACGTCCAGGGCATGCCCAGCAAAACTGCGAATATATATGACAGCGGATCGTTCGCCACATCGAACCAGCCGGCCAGAAGCGCCATTAAGCCAAAAAACAGAAAAGCGGCAGCTGCTCTTTTTCCAAGCCTGTCCATCCAATCCCCTCAGCCACCCTTTCGCACCCCAAATGCCGCGTCCATCAGGATATGATGGCGGGCCTAACTTCGCAATGATTGCATCGAAACCCGTGGCGTCAGCACGTCCGGGTCAATCATCAGTTCAATTATTGCGGGTTTGCCGGCAGAAAGGGCTTTTTCAAAGACTGCCGGAAACTCCTCGGTTTTCTCAACCCTAACACCGAATGCACCATAGGCTTCGGCAAGGGCCACAAAGTCCGGGTTTTGCAGCATAGTGCCGCTCACCCTGCCCGGATATGCGCGCTCCTGGTGGAGCCGTATCGTGCCGTACATTCCATTGTTGGAAATGATGGTGACGAAGTTCGCGCCGTATTGCACAGCGGTTGCCAGCTCCTGGCCGTGCATCATAAAGCACCCATCACCCGCAAAACACACAACATCCCGATCGGGATGTTCAAGTTTAGCGGCAATTGCGGCAGGTACACTGTAGCCCATGGAACCGGATGTGGGCGCAAGCTGGGTGCGGAACGTCCTGAAAGAACTGTAGCGCTGGACAAAGTTTGTGTAGTTGCCGGCACCGACGGCGATGAACGCATCGTCTTTGGTGTTGTTCCGCACATGCTCGATTACTTTTTCAAGCTTCACAGCACCTGGCGTTTCTTGAGGCTGAAGCCAGCTTTCATAGCTTGCGCGTGCTTTTTCGGTGCGCTCACTCCATGGCACAGCATTTGGCGCCGGCAACTCGTTTAGATGCGCAAGAAGCGATGGTACGGATGCATTTATTGCAATGTCGGGCCGGTAAACACGCCCGAGTTCATCAGGACCGGGATAAACATGCACCAATCTTTGCTTCGGCGAAGGAATATCAACCAGCGTATAGCCGCTGGTTGTCATCTCTCCCAGCCTTGCGCCCAGGACCAGCAGCAAATCTGTATCTTTGATTGTTTCGGCAAGGTCTGGATTGATGCCAAGTCCTGCATCGCCAATATAACTCGACGAACGGTTGTCCATAAAGTCCTGGCACCGGAGAGAGGCTGCAACCGGCAAACGGAATTTTTCTGCAAATGCGCAAAGCTCGTTCGCTGCTTGCTGTGACCATCCGCTTCCCCCCACTAAGACAAGCGGGCGCTTTGCGTTCTTGAGTTCAGCAGCAATAGTTGCAGCATCTTCAGCGCCTGCCTTTGCTTCTATCGGAACAGCCTTTGCAACATCGGCAATGTCCGCGCGCGACGACAACATATCTTCCGGCAGAGCCAGCACCACGGGGCCAGGGCGCCCAGACGTGGCCAGATGAAATGCATGGCTGACATACTCTGGGATACGCTCAATTTCGTCGATTTGCGCGGCCCATTTTGCCAAGCCGCCAAACATCACCCGGTAATCCATTTCCTGGAAGGCTTCACGGTCGATCATCTGCCGTCCCACCTGGCCGATGAATAAAATCATCGGAGTGGAATCCTGGTATGCGATATGAACGCCTGCTGTGGCATTGGAAGCACCGGGACCGCGGGTGACAAAACAAATCCCGGGCTGTCCCGTAAGCTTGCCCTGGGTTTCGGCCATGATCGCCGCGCCGCCTTCCTGGCGGCACACGATAATGTCAAGACCGGAATCATAGAGACCGTCAAGCGCTGCCAGATAGCTTTCACCTGGTACGCAAAAGACCCGGCGAACGCCTTGGATTTTAAGCTGATCGATCAGAATTTGTCCGCCGTGACGCGTTGCCATACCAACTGCCCCTTTTCGCCATTGCCCGCCCAACGCGCAAATTTGCATAAATGACCGCGCGATGGAAACCCTCACCGCTTCGAGAAACGTGATTTGTCACCTGTTGGAATGGCGCCCTTCCAAAGCCTTGTAGAGCTTCAAATCACGATGCGCATAGTCAGGCCGGAAATGAAGGTTGCCGCCATCATCTACCCACGCTGTTGCATAGAGAATGCGCACCGGTATCGGTTGATCAAAGGGTGATGAATAAACCGAGTGCTGGCGCTTTTCATTCGCAAGGATTGCATCAAGCGTCTGGGAGTTTTGCGCCAAAAGGGCATTTGCGAACTCATCAGCGCGCACCAGGGTAAGGCAATCAGGAGCGAACTGGTCTTTCCTTCCGCCCGCCTTTTGGGGCACTGCGCCACCAAGGCAGGCGGCATCGGTACCGGAAAATACAAGGCGCACATAGCCCGCTGGATCACCCTTACGTAAAGGGCGGCGGACGGTGAATGGGAAATTTTCTGTCGAATAGGTTTCCCAATCCACCGCTTCGGCAGGAACATTGCGGCCTTTGTAGTAGATCTGCGCGCCTTTATCGGCGAACTTTTTGGGATCGCTACTGGCCTTGTCAAAATATGCAGGCCCGGCAATCTCCGGCGGTACAATGTCTGAAGGACGTACAATCACCGAGCTTATCTGATCGCTCAAAACAGGTGTCTTTGCATTGCGTTTCCGGCGGCTGAGATGGTTTTGTTGCACGATTTCCGTTCCAACTTCATAGCGGAAGGAATTATTGGCAAGGTTGATGGTGAGAAGTCTTTGGCTCTGCACATCGCGGATCCAACGCCAGCGCTCCATATTGACCTCAATTTGCCGGACCCGGTCAGAAGCTGGAATGTTTAGAGTGACGATAGCCCGCTTTCCCGCAACCCCGTCCGCCTTGATGCCGTTGCGACCCTGGAAGCGCTTGACCGCTTCTTTAAGGCCGGTATCGAAAGAGCTCCGGTTGGTGCCGGAATACTCAATGTCACCGGAAAATTCGAGCCGGGCCCTCAGTTTTTCAACCCGCCTGCCCTTCATTCCCGGTTTAAGCGCCGGGCCGCGCGGAACTGTTGTCCAGCCACCACCCTCGGCAATGAGCCGGTATTCGGCAAGTTTGCCGCGAAGGCGCTGATACTGCTCGTCCGCGGGCATTTGCGACAGCGAAAAATCATTCATTGAGCCGGATTTGCTGAATGCCTCGAGAATAGCGGCTCCATTTGGCCGCGCGCGATCGATGAAAATGTCCGAATCGATTTTGTTGGGAAGAATGCGTCCGCCACCCAAATCCTGGGCGTAGCGGATAAGGAAGCTGGAATAGGAAAGCTCCAGCCATGCCCGAAGGCGCATATCCTTGCTGTGAACCGTATCGCGCAATTTGCGGATGTGGTCGACCGCATAATCGCGCGGGAATAGTCCATCTTCAGCCGAACTCGATAGCAATTCTGCAAACGCATCAAGTTTGCCCGGCTGGATCCACAAGAACGCCCCCTTGCTCTGCAGGTAGTAATCTTCCAGCCCCTCCTTATGAGCCTTGATCGATAGCGGCAATGAGGCACCGGAATCCAAGTATTCCTTTATCGCTCTGCGAACCCCGTCTTCATCGACAATTCCAACAGAAATATCAGCCCGCGCAGCTGTGGCGCCCCCTCCAAATCCTGCCCCCAGCAGGCAGGCCAAGAGAATTAAATTGACGATACGTACAGGGATCATTGACGGCAGACCAGTTACGATGTTCATGCGGGCCGCGGCTGTTCAACTGCGCGGTTAACCATATTCCTTAACGGACAGATTCGACATCAATCCGACCCCTAAGGTTGAAATTTTTTCTCCACTCCACAAAATTCCTACAATGCTTTTTATCGATATTTCTCTGAAAAATCAGAAAAATAGCCAACTCTCTTACCATATTCTAAACTACCATTGCAAAAAGGTCACACATCGAAAAGAAATACTTCCAAGTCGCAATTTACAGTTGCTTATGGGTGCGCGTGCGGACAAGATATTACTTTGTTGGCAAAACGTTAACGAATCAGAAACTACGTTTGCTCCGACGCGAGTGCAAAAATAAAGTATAATTTGCTAGGAGTGGCATAGATGCCTAGGAAATCATTTGGTTTTTCAATTTTAAAGACTGGCGTTTTTGCGTTGGGTTTAAGCGTCTCATTCGCTCCTGCGTTTTCTATGTCTCTTCGCGAGGCCGTCGGGATTGCTGTAGATAGCAACCCGGAAATTGGTGAAGCTATTTCAAACCGCGAAGCAATCGAATTTGAACTCCGTCAGGGCCGAGGTCTGTGGATGCCGCGTGTTGATCTCGAAGCAAGCATCGGCGGCGAGATCAGAAACAACCGTACAACTCGGGCTCAAGAAGCAATTGGCTCCAAGTATGACACAGACCACCTGTTCCTGCGGCGCCAGGCCAGCTTGGTTGTCAGGCAATTACTGTTTGATGGCTTTGGCACAACTGCCGAGATTGAGCGCCAGGCATCACGCGTAGACGGCGCCTCCTACAGGGTTTTGGAGCGCTCGCAGTTTATCGCATTGGAAGTGGTTCGTGAGTATCTCGATATTTTGAGGCTTCGCAAAGTCCTGGCCTTTACCCGCCAAAACATCGCGTATCACCAGGACGTTCTGCAAAAAATCAATCAGGGCACAGCTGGCGGCTCAATAAGCGTAGCTGACAGGCAGCAGGCCGAAGAGCGCCTGTTTTCTGCCCGGGCACGGCTGGAAGAGGCAAAGGAAGAATTTAAAAACGCGCACGCAAGATTCGTGCGTATCGTTGGCCGCGATGCCGGGAAGATGAGCAGGCCTCCAAGCATAAACCGCTCTATTCCAAAGACCCTGTCTCAGGCTGTTGGCAGAGCGAGGGTCAATCACCCGTCAGTAAAGCTTGCAAACGCCGATATCGACGCCTCGACCGCACTCGTTAAAGTAGCAGAGTCCAAATATTATCCACGGGTCCTGCTCGAAGGCCGTGGAAGCTTGGGGCAGGACCTCGACGGCACACCTGGACGGGACAATGACGGCCAAGCAAATGTGATCGTCGAATGGAACCTCTTCAATGGCGGCATCGACAAAGCCAATCGCGAAGAGCAAATCCGCCGGGTTGATGAAAACCGCATGCGGTTGCACAAAATTTCACGCGAAGTGGAAGAAGGTGTACGGCTGTCCTGGAACCGCCGGAACCAGCAGCGCCTCCGCCTCGGCCAACTGCGCCAGCAGGCTGCAATGACCGAACAACTCATCGTTTCTTACACCGAGCAGTTTAAAATCGGTCAGCGCTCGCTGCTCGACGTGCTTGACACACAAAACACCCGGTTGTTCTCAAATATCGCCGTTGTAACCGCTGAAACCGCAGTGAATTTCTCCGGATACCGTTTGCTAGCGTCCACGGGCACGCTTCTCGCAGTATTCCAAATCAAGCCACCCTCGGCTGCATGGGCCTATGCACGCGAAGATAATGACGTGCCGCCTACGCCAGATGCGGAAACCATGACGCGGAATTCTCCTATCCGGCCCGCGATGCCGGTAGCTGGCTCTCTTTACTAGAGCAAATTTGAAGCAAAATTAACTCGCCGTGGGTATATTGGCCAAGTAGTATGGCCAATAAAATGTAGTATTCGCCTATGGATGATCGAAGCAGGCTAAATGAAGCCGAAACACGGGAAGAGCCTGAGGGCTTTCCCGAGCAAGAAGTCCATGACTTCCCGGACGAAGTCCGTGAAGAAGATCCCCTGCTCAATTCTCTGATTGCAATCACCGCATTTCATGACCGGGCCGCATCGGTAGACCAGCTCGTTGCAGGCCTTCCGCTGGTCGATGGGCGCCTCACCCCTGCCCTGTTCATTCGCGCAGCAGAACGGGCGGGATACTCCGCACGCCTGGTGAAAAGGTCAATCAAACAAATAAATCCCGTCGTGCTTCCAGCGGTGCTTCTTTTGGAAAACGAGGACGCTTGCGTCTTGCAGGAGCGTATTTCAAAGCAAACCTACAAGGTTTATGACCCGGTCACGGGTCAACCCGGTGTGCTTAATCTCAAGCACCTGGAAAGCTCCTATACCGGGCGGGCAATACTCATCAAGCCTGATCTCGATATGCACGCCCGCGATATAAAGACAGCTGATTTGACGCGCGGCCATTGGTTTTGGGGCGTTGTCTGGAAACTTTGGCCGACATATTTCAGGGTCATACTTGCAGCTGCACTGATCAACCTGCTTGCGCTTGCCTCACCCTTGTTCATTATGAACGTTTACGACCGGGTCTTGCCCAACAAGGCGCTGCCCACATTGTGGGTTTTGGCGGCAGGAATTGGTTTGGCAATCTTTTTCGACTTCCTGTTGAAGTCGCTTCGGGGATGGTTGATCGATTCAGCGGGCAGGCGCGCCGATGTTTTATTGGCCGGGCGCATATTTGAGCAAGTGATGAGTCTCAAGCTAAATCACCGGCCAAGCACAACCGGCAGCTTCGCTAGCCAGTTGAAAGATTTTGAGGTTGTCCGCGAGTTTTTCACCTCAGGAACGCTGGCGACGATTACGGATGTCGCATTTTTTGGCCTATTTATTTTCGTTATCTTTCAAATTGGCGGCCCCATTGCCTATGTTCCCGTCGTGGCAGCAACGCTTGTCCTCATTGTTGGCCTGATCATGCACGTGCCGCTGCGCAAGGCAGCTGAAAAAACGCAAGCTGAAACGGCCTACAGGCACTCTTTGCTGGTCGAATCAATTGGCGCGCTGGAAACCGTAAAAGCGATCAGAGCGGAAGGATATCTGCAACGGCTGTGGGAGCGCCTTGTTGGCAAAACCTCCAGAACCTTGGAAAAAACAAGGCGAATACAAGCGCTGATCATGAACTTCACCGCCGGAGTTCAGCAAATGGTTTCCGTGGCTGTCGTCATAACCGGGGTTTATCTCTTCAGTGAAGGCGATGTGTCCATGGGGGCAATTATTGCGTGCGTGATTTTGTCTGGCCGTTGCGTAGCGCCATTCGGCCAATTCGCCTCGCTGGTTGCCCGTTCACAACAGTCTTTCGCCGCCTTGAAAACACTCAACAGCCTTATGAGCCTTGAGAACGAGCGCCCGGAAGGCAAGAACTATGTAAGCCAGCCGATCAATATCGGCCTGATTGAATTCAAGAATTTGACATTCTCGTATCCGGATGCGCCCAACCCGGCGATAAATGAACTCTCATTGACAGTTCGGCCAGGTGAAAAAATCGGTATCATCGGGAAAATCGGGTCGGGAAAAACAACCATCGGCCGGCTCATTTGCGGACTTTATGAGGCTCAGGAAGGTGCGATATTGATTGACGGTATCGATATCCGTCAATTCCACCCCCATGAAGTGCGCAGATCAATCGGTTTTGTGGGACAGGATTCGGATCTGTTTTTCGGCTCGCTCAGAAGCAATATTCTCATGGGTGTGCCCAATGCCACTGACGAACAGATGGTGGAGGCTTGCCGGGTGGCGGGCGTCGACGATTTTGTTATGCGCCACCCCCAAGGCTTCGACATGCCAGTAGGCGAGCGGGGAAACTTGCTTTCCGGCGGTCAAAAACAGGCTGTTTCTCTAGCCCGAGTGCTGCTCTTAAACCCGAAAATTCTTTATCTGGACGAGCCGTCCGGAACAATGGATTTGGCAAGCGAAAAAGTGCTCCTCGATCACCTCAAGAACGTGGCGCAAAAGGAGCAGACCCTCATCGTATCAACCCACCGTTATTCGATGCTCGAGCTTGTGGACCGGCTGGTGGTGCTCTCAAATGGCAAAGTTGCAGCCGACGGACCAAAAGATAAAGTTCTGGATGCTTTGAAGAAAAACGTCTCAAAGGCGAAGCTTCGCACCGCCGCAAAGCGCTGAATTTGGAAAGAGAACTTAGAACTGCAGAAAAATTCACCAAATCGTTAGTATTTTCATACTATTTCTAATCAAATCATGTTGCCGAAAAGCAACACAAAAACTGCATTGCGCATTGCGATTCTTGCCGACGAGTCGTGCTAGGTGTAGTATTGATGCCATTAGGAGACTAAGTTTCGGCGCACAATGGGAATTTTCGGAGTTGGGCGCGATTCGAACAAAGGGGATACCGAAGTGAAGAAAATTCTGCTTGCCACAGGAGTGGCCCTTTGTGTTGGTGCCGGCCCGGTATTTGCCGCCGACGGTACTGGTAATTGTGTAAATACATTCCGCTCTGCGCTTTTGGACCTTCCGCAGGAGCAAATCACCGTTGAGGTCAACCGGATGTATGAAGAATCGCTTGATGTCTCCAAACGCGATTCATCAATTTACAATCAAAGCCAGCTTTATACGTGGGCAAATGAATCTAAAGTCGCCTGCGCAAAAGCCATCGGTTTCATGGAGCCACCGTTTCCAGAATATAATGAAGAGCAGATCAACCAGTGCGACTGCTACTACAACCGGATGCAATTCTATATTTTGAAGTAGCTACGACGCCTAAAAGGTGCACGCAGCAGCTTTACCCCTGCACCACCCTTTGCTTTGCATAAGTAACCCTAGTTTCTCCGCAGCGGCAGCCGCTCTTGCTTGGCGTGTTGACCGCGAGCCGGTTCCCTGTAGCAAATCAAGTGTCATCGTAGATTTTTCAAGCTTCCTGGCGGGCTCTCTAAAGATTGTTTTGGACTTTGCAGATTTGGGTTTGCCAGCATACCGCACCTCGCGCTGGCGCACTGCAAGGTTCAGCCAACGCCCGTTCCGGTTCACTGAATAGAGCGGCTTGTAATTTGAAACGTCAGTATGCTCGACCAAGATTTTGGAGCGATTGTCCAATATCTTGATGCCATCGGCGCGGTGTACGGCCAAAACCGCGTGGCCGACATTTCTCATCTCGTCCTTGACCACTACAATTCGCATGCCGTTATCTTCCACACCAAGCTCTCTCAAGGTGACATATTTCAAAATCGCGTAATCTTCACAGTCGCCAAAACCTGCAAGCACTTCCACCGGTGTTGCCCAGTGATCGCGCCGCCCAAAAGCACGCTTATCGCTGCTGTAGCGCACCAGACGGTTGACGTTGCTGTTCACAGCTTCAAGCAATGCATCGCCCGACAACTTGCGCATGGAGCTAATGGCATTGCGCCACGCCGCAAGGTTTGGATGACAGCTTGTCGGGTCATCATCGCAGAGCTTGTAGCTTCTACGCTCGGCCTGGATACGCTGGAAAACCTGCACCCACTGCTTGTTTGGTGTGCCGGGGCTTGTGCGCACCACAAGCGAACCGAACACCCCGACTGGCGCCTTAGGCTTCATTTCAGCCATAGGAGTTTCCATAGCCTCAATCGGCGCCTGATGAAGGGTAGGAACTGCAGATGCTGGAGATTTACTCGAAAGAAAGCCTAGTGAAAGAACGAGTACTGATGTGGAAAACAAAAATTTCGCAAGTGCTAAACAATTTGTTCGATTTTTATCTTTCTCTGAGTGCTTCTGTCCTGGCTTTGTTGATTGGTTTAAGCAGGTAATCCAGTACACTCTTCTTTCCCGTCAGAATGTCGACACTCGCGACCATTCCGGGGATGATAGAAAGATTGCTTTGATTTCCGCCTAATTGGTTCGTTAGAGTTTTAATCTTTACGAGATAAAAAACTTCGTTCGTTTGTTCATCTATCGCACTGTCCGCTGATATTTGCTGAACTTCGCCGTCAAGCCCGCCATAGATCGAGAAGTCATAGGCCGTAATTTTCACCAGCGCGGGCTGTCCTGGATGGACGAACGCAATGTCACTGGGGCGGATTTTGGCCTCCACAAGCAGTGAATCTTCCTGTGGAACGATTTCCACCAGGCTTTCACCAGCGCTCACAACGCCACCGATTGTATTGACATTTACCGCGTTGACAATGCCGCCTACCGGCGCAATCACCTCTGCACGTTGCACCCTGTCCTGTGCGCCCCTGATGGATTGGATGACGATGGCAAGTTCGGCAACTTTTTCGCTAAGTTTCAACTGGGCTTCACGCCGGAAATTCAGCCTTTGATCCTCAGCAAGCGCCTCAGCCTCGCGAACAGCGGCCTCCAGTCGGGGTTTGGTTTCGTTGGCAACACCAATTTGCCCGCGCAAATCTGCAAGCTCACGTCGCAATCTGATGAGATCTGTCTTTGGAACAATGCCGCGCTTGGCAAGCGGCTCTTTGATGGCTTCTTCCTCTTCGGCAAGTTCAAAATTTTCCTTCAGTCTTGTAAGGTTAGAGGCAAGCTCTGAAAGCTCCCGCTTTCTCTGTTCAACCCGCTCATTCAGGATTGAAATTTGTTGTTCAAGACTGCTGCGCCGGGCCTTGTATAGCTGTGTTTCAATGGCAACGGTGCTTGGCGCGCGCTGGCGCAATTCATCGGAAAAATTAAGGTCACCTGTCGTATCGGCTTTCAATTCGTGGCGCAGTCGGATCATCTGTGTTTCAAGGGTGTTGCGCTTGGCTTCCAGTTCGCCAAGGTTTGACGAAAACCCAGTAGCGTCAATGCGAAGAAGCACATCACCTTCCTGCACAATATCGCCGGCTTTAATCATGATTTCTTTGACGATACCACCCTCGAGGTTTTCCACTTCCTGGTTCTTGCCCGAAGGAATGACACGCCCGTCTCCGCGGGTAACCTCATCAACTTCCGCCCAGCTTGCCCAAGCCAGAAATGATGCAAAAAGCGCACCGACAACCATTAAAAAAACACCCGTACCCTTTGGCGGGCCCTGCCTTAAGGCAGCATTGTATTCAGTCGCAAAATCAAGATCTTCGCGTTGATACATGAATCAGGGACTCCACAATCGAACAAACAGCTTCGAAGATAGTATGTATCTCAAAAGATATAGATGTTTGAGTTAAAATTTCGACACCCTCGTGAATGATTTTACCAAAAGCCACCGTTCTTGACCTCACCAGTGCACTTTTCGCCGAGAATCGCCAGGAAAACTCGAACCCGGCGATTCGAAAAAAATTTTCTCAAGTTCGACTTCCACACCAATCCATGATTAACCTTGTTTGTATACGCCTACTTAAAGATGTATTGTTAAATATTGTTTTTCATTGATGGCGAATGCGCGCGAGGTGTGCATCCATCGAAGTAGAGGGAATTAGCATCATGACGGAATTCAGGGATACAACTCCTAGCTCACCAAGCCTTTTCTCTGTTTTGAAGAATGCCCTGGGAATGTCAATGGGAAGACAGAAAAAGCCATCTGGTGCAAATCATGTTATGAATCAGCTAGAAAAACCTTCACGCGAAATTGTAAAAATCAATCCCGTTCAAATGGGTGCAATGTCCAACACTGGGGAGGAAAAAGTCAAACAAATTGCCACCCCAAAACTTAAAATAGTTGTCAAGCATTCGACAAAAAAATCGCCAAACCCAGATAGTTCCAAAACTGACGGGGCTCGAACGAAATCAATTCGAGCAAAAGTAAAATTCTCTCCCCAACTGGCGGACCAAGACAAAGAAACTGCATCCCGACCGGCAAAAGGGATTCCTGTCGCGCGGGTAAAGACCAAGCCAAGCGAAGCACAGAAATCCCGTGCACGCACCGATTTAAACGGCAAAGAGCCGCCTGCTAAACGGGCCAAAAAACAGAAGTCTCCAGCGAAGTCTATGAAAGCAAAAGCCACGAAGAGCAAAACCGTCTCTAGAACAACTGGAAAATCAAAGAAATCGCCCTCCAAACCTAAACTTTTGAAAAAAGCGCGGCGAGGAAAGGCCGACGAACTCACGCAAATTTGTGGGATCGGGCCAAGGATAGAGG
>JBPCVY010000148.1:0-7717 GCA_051010055.1 Hyphomicrobiales bacterium
AAAATCTCATCAGGCACGTAAAACGATGCATTGGCAGCAACAGGTTTGAGAACATCCAGCGATGTGCGAGAAACATCGCAAAAGCCGGCACGAAGTTCGTCCCGCTTGTCGCCGAAGTAGGCCGAAAGCCTGGTGCTTCCGGTTTTATCGCGCAATGTGATGAACGGCACCGTGTGAGTGGCATTTTCCTGTGCTCCGGCGGGGCCAGCCGTCGCCATCTGCCTGCCCGTGGAAACGAGCACAATCAAACACCAAAGAACAATCGCCTGGGTAATACGATACCCAATTAGATTGGACGTCTCTCTCATTGTGCAGACACCTCCGTCGACGTCAGAATTGGGGCCGGCGCCATTATCCCAAAGGCCGCCACGGCAAACCCCTTTCACTCAAAAAATGAAAACGCTGTTCTGGCATAATGCGCAACAATCGAGCGTGTTTCCACCACATTGATCATGACCAACTCACAATAAAAATTGCAATTATCGTCAATTTTTATGCATTTATTTGACACACGCACCCGAATTACCGGCATATTTGCCAAACACATCTCAAGCACGGCTTCAATATGGACCTACTGCCCTTATCGGTTGTTCTCATACTTATTGGCATCCCCGCGCTTATCGGCGCCTTCAATGTTTGTGCAAATATTGGCAAGGAGAGCGTGCGCAACGGCGTGGGTGTGCTTATCTACGCCGGTGCACTGGCAGCAGGATTTGCAATTGTGCTGCCGCAAGGAACCATCGCGCAAGGCAACTATCTCTTAAAATCGCCCGGCGCATTTGTTGTCTGCGCGCTTATAGGTGGATCTGCCGGGCTTATTTCCCGTTTCTTCAGCAAATAGGCAGCACGGCAATCCCTACATTCCCGGCAGCCCCGAAATCCCGGCCTCATTGCATCTGGCAACGCTCGCATTGTCGAAATGGTGGCATTTCAGATTGCTGGAACCGGTAAGATCGGTTCTTTTGTGCGCACCTTCACAAGCCTGTTTCAAACTCTGGTATGAGCCCATTTCATTGTAGAATTCATTGCTTCCTGTGGGCTCGCCAGCTTTAAGCACCTTGCAGCCATGGGCGTTGTTCATTTTCAAGAACCACTCACTCGCCATGACCGCGCCACCGGAAAACATTATGCATACGAATGCGGCAACAAGCGTCGTCACAATCACTATTCCAGGCTTCTTCATTACATGTCTTCCCTGTTGGAGTTTCTATGACGCATCAGGGCTGCTCCCAAATCAGTTATCAGGCATTGGCGGCGGTGTGTAGTCCTTCCACTTGCCCTCAAGAATATACTTGGAGGGGGATTTCTCCTTCGAACGGGATGCTTTTTTGTATGCTTCGGTAACATCCGGCGGCAAAACGTAGTCATCAACGATAGCCATGCGAACCACAATATCGTCTTTGGTGACATTGATAACCATCAAATCGCGCGCCAGGGCAAGCGGGCCATCATACGTCTTGCGCACGCCATCCATAATGGCCGCATTGTTCTCTGGCGATTGCACTGAATGGTAGCCGACTGCAAGGCGAGGTTTTACAGCAGACATGACCTTTCCGAAGGCTTGCGGCTCAGTGTGAATGCGGGTTGAGACATAGGTCGCCTGTTTCAGGCTCCAGCCGAAATATTCCGCAAGTGTTTTGGGCGGAAGAAATGCCTCATGTGAGGCAACATCCGCATCGACCGCATACTTGATGTACCACTTGTTGGGGTAAGTATCGCCGCCGAAAACATACTTCAGCCCGTTCCATTCAAGGCTATAGCTCACCGAACCATCAAGGCTGTGAATGGCCGGCCAGGAACGGATTGTAACGCCGTTCTTCTCATAAACGACTTTGTTTTCCTGCTTGTAGTCAAACTCGTGGACCACAATCTGCGCGCCTTCATCCGGCAGCGCGCCGGTGCGGGTTGCGAGGTCCCACGCATATCCCTTTTGCATACCCTCTACGAATGCTTTGATGCCCAGCTCCGGGGTCGAACCAGTTGGCCCGTAAATGTGAATAGGTGTGTAGCGCCCGGAGAGCCAGCCGCCAATGTGAAGGCCCATGAAATCGCCCACATGGTCAACATGCAAGTGGCTGGCAAACACCTTATCGAGTTTGGAAAAGTCCGGCCGGAGCGAGAACAGATTGCCCATCATCCCCATGCCGACATCGAAAAGGTATTTCTCTCCATTGCCCAGTTCCACAAGGTAAGAAATGGACACCGCCCTTTTGGTTTGGTTCGGCATGCCAGTGCCAAGCGCTGTGATGCGCATTTCAGCGGGGCCAAGAAGTTCTGAATTCGGGAAATAGCTGGCCGGATACTTACCATCTACTATCGGCGATGCGGTGCGCCCTTTCGGCAATGCATCGGCCTGCACATCATCTTGCGCCAGTGCAGCCTGAGGGGCGAATGGTGCAAGACCGCCATCACCGGGTAAGCCAAAACCATTGAGCGACAAAACAGCGCCGGCACAAGCAGCTGTTACCAGAATACGTTTTACAAGTTTGGCGAGCATATCAACCTCCCAGTCGTTGACACACGGGGGACACCGGAAAGGCATCCGGTTTACAATTCCATAGACTAGTCTATTGTAGAAGAAGATTTTTCACAGTCAATAGAGTACTCTATGGAAATAAAAGCAAAGAAGCGATTATCCCGCAATGACTGGGTGCGCGGAGCGCTTGAGATACTGCAAGAACGCGGTGTCGACGGCGTCAAGATTGTGGTGATTGCCGAACGCCTTGATGTAACAAGTGGCAGTTTTTATTGGCATTTCAAAGATTTACGTGAACTCTTGGAATGCCTACTAGATTATTGGGAGACTGAGCTGACCGATGCCATTATCGTAGTTGCCAGGAATTTATCAGGGTCTGCAGAAGACCGGATACTCACCCTCATGCAAGAAGTTATTGCGACCGATGCCGCGGCATACGATCACGTGATTTCTGTTTGGGCAAGAAGTGACCCTAAAGCCAGGGAAACCTATGAGCGCACAATCCAGAAGCGCTTCGAATTCGCCGCATGGATGTTCAGGCAGGCAGGATTTAACACACGCCAGGCGGCGGTGCGCGGCAGACTGATGGTCACCTATCTCATGGGTGAGTCCTCAATCAGCCTGAAATCAAACAGAAAATGGCGCAGCATTGTCCGCGACGAGTTCGACGTGCTCATCCGGCCAGCTGAATAATACCAAATCCGAAACCAGACCAGTTATTGCCCGTTTCAAAGCCCGCCACTTACCTCAATGTAAATTTCAACCGGGTCAATGACCGTATGTTTTGCCTTGCCGGCCGCAGCTTCATCTGAGCCGAGCAGAGCGCTCATTTTTTCAAGGTCAACCCCTTCAAAAACAATCGAAACCTCATCCCTGTCAGCATGCCGGAAAATCCGGTGACTTGAGCAAAAGTTATTGAACAGGGCTTTGCGTTCCTCACCGCCGCCCAGCCACGTGTCCATGTCGCCTACTGCATGTGTTGCTACAACAGTTGTCATTTTCAACCTCCCTTTATTAACTTTGCGGCTCTTCGCGTCACGCCATGGCGCAACGGAACTATGCTTCCAGCGATCGGCCCTTCTTTTCGCTGCCACCCCGGGCCGGTCCTTCATCATCCGATTTAAGGTGTGAAATGAACGGTTCCAGCCGAAAGTTTGAATAACGAAGAACAAACGAGGCTATAGCCAAAATTAAGATCGAGCCAGTGATCGCAATAAGGCGGATATCGGGCATGTCCTTGATCGACAAGGAACTCGCCAACGAACGGGTCATGACCGTGATGGCCACGTAAAGAAGAAACTGAACCGGCAGCCTGTTGGTCTGGAAATAGATGCCGACCATTGCGCCAAGTTCGAGAAATATGAACAAGAGCAAGATGTCATCGACAGTGGCAACGCCCTTAGCCATCATCCCCAAATATGCATGGAATGCGGACCAGACGATGGTGGCGCCAATAGCGAACAACGCCGTGTACTGGAAAACCATGACCAGGTGATTTCCCAGCCGGTCGACATTCTTTTCAGCGCCGACAACCGCTTCTTCGATTTTCTCGACAACTTCTGTCATTTCAAGTCCCCCCCAACTTGTGCCCCTATCAGGTGCTGACTTTTTCGCGCTCAATGCCATAAAAGCCTGCCTTCGCAAGATAGGCTCTTGTGGGCGCAAGAAAGTCCTGCATTTCCTGGTTGGGCTGGTAAATCTCCTCGCGCAGCGTGCTCGATGTATAGAGATGCCACACATTATAATCGTGGCCGATGCCGGTCATTTGCCGGGCCGGAATTTGCTCGCATGAGGAATTGCACTGGCCATTGCGGTGTTTGCCGCCATAAACAGTGTGGCTGGTGCGGTTCACATCAATACTTGGATCAATGTGGCCGCACTTCATATCCAGCCGATCCCACAAAGCCTCCCCCACAGTAACCAGCCTGGGCTTGCAGGTTTTGGCCGCCCTGAAAAACCGGTCAACTTGCATGCCCACATAGTCTGAACGCGTGATGCCGATACCGGTTTGGCCAGCGCGCCGGCTCGGCCTTACGTTGAGCGCATGGCAAATTGCTGAATAATCTTGAGAGCCTGCTTGTTGCAAGCGCGCCTCGCGGCCCAGCAAATCGGAAATCTTGTCTTCGAAATAGGCATAGCGCCGGTCAGGTAAATGCAGGGCATTGGTGATCAGATCGACTAGCGCCTTACAGGACAGATCAAAACATTCTTCCTGATTATTACTGGCTGGAAGGCACAGCCGGCGCGGGCTTGCCATGACATCAAGAAGCCCGAAAATAAACGCATGCGCGACTTCGTTCAGCTGTTCGTGATTTTCCGCGTCAATTTCATATAGGTACCAATATTCATCCCCAATGATTTTCGCCAGAAACAACTCACGAATGTCGACTTCCCCGCTCTCGGAAACATAGCGGTAAAGCGCCTCCTCCACCTCAAACATGGTTTCTACGAATTTCTGATAGTTTTCGTTGATGAGGTCAAAATCTCCGTTGCCCGCCTGGAATATGGCGCGCTTCAGAGCCGTTGACCCGACAAGGTCTATGGAAATCGACAGGAACATCCCCCAGCCCTGCGAACTTCAACGCCCGCACGAAAGATTTGGGCCTAATTACCCTCTCAGTCGTCAAATATAGCGCAAACAGGCAGTTCACCCAAATTTCAGTGCGGTCGCAAGTCAACGGAACTGGAGAATGCGGGCAGACGGTCCACTTGCATCACCACGCCCGCGCCGCTACATGTGCATGGTAAAACAACAACCCGCCGGAGCTTTCCCCCAAAATGTTCGCCATACTCCAGCTGATCGACACGATTCTTCAGCTCTACATCTATGTCATATTCGCCATGGTCATTTTGAGCTGGCTCATCACGTTCAACGTGATCAATCTCAACAACCGTTTCGTCTACATGTTGTGGGACGTGGTGAACAAGCTTACCGAACCGATTTTGCGGCCAATCCGGCGTTTTCTGCCAAATTTCGGCGGTCTAGACATATCTCCAGTTATTTTGCTTTTGGCGATTTTCTTCTTGCAAAATTTCATCCGCTACGATTTGGCGCCGAAACTGCTCTAACGGACAGGATGCGCAATGGCTGGCGCTTTGCAGAATCTTTTACGCACACACAAAGAAGGCGTTCTCCTGAGGGTAAGAGTGACACCAAAGTCATCTGCCAACCGCATTGACGGATTTTACCATGCTGATGATGGCGCGGTGTCGCTTATAGTGCGCGTGACAGCGCAACCGGAGAAGGGAACAGCTAATAAGGCAGTTATTGAAACCCTGGCGAAGGGACTTGGATACGCAAAATCGAAGCTGTCCATTACCGCAGGTGAAACCTCACGCAACAAGACGGTGCTCATTCGCTCAGAACTGGATGAAGTCAAAAGCGTTCTTGCCGCGATGTGCAAGAGCATTTGTTAGGAACACCGGGGAGCAAATGATGGGTTCACAGGCCAAAATTATCGACGGGAAGGAATTTGCAGCAAAGCTGCGCGCGCAGGTTGGCGATGCGGTGGCAACGCTGAAGCAAGAGCACAATCTGCAGCCGGGTCTGGCAGTGGTGCTGGTGGGTGAAGACCCTGCCAGCCAGGTTTATGTGCGGAACAAGCACAAACAAACGATCGAAGCGGGCATGAATTCTTTTGAACACAGACTTGATGCAGAAACGTCCGAAGCTGACCTTCTTGCACTGGTTGAACAGCTGAATGCGGATCCGGCGGTGCATGGCATTCTGGTACAGCTTCCCCTGCCGGATCATATTGATGCAGAAAAAGTGATCAACACCATCAATCCTGACAAGGATGTGGACGGTTTCCATGTGATCAATGCTGGACGGCTTGCAACAGGCCAAGATGCGCTTGTGGCATGCACCCCTGTGGGCTGCGTTTTGCTGGCCAAGGCTACGCTGGACAGCCTTTCCGGGCTTGATGCTGTTGTTGTTGGGCGATCAAACATTGTCGGCAAGCCGGTTGCTCAACTCCTGTTGCAGGAAAACTGCACCGTAACCGTTGCCCATTCGCGCACCAAGGACTTGCCGGAGGTTTGCCGCCGCGCTGATCTGCTCATCGCTGCAGTTGGCCGCCCGGAAATGATCAAAGGTGATTGGATTAAGCCCGGCGCATGCGTCATTGACGTCGGCATCAACCGCATCGATACAGAAGATGGCAAAACCAGACTTGTTGGTGACGTTGATTTTGAAGGGGCGCTTGGCGTTGCCGGTTCAATTACGCCTGTACCCGGCGGCGTCGGCCCAATGACAATTGCTTGCCTGTTGCGCTCAACTGTGTTGGCGGCATGTGCGCAAACCGGCATTGAAGCGCCTGAAATTTAAGGCCCAACGGGAACGGATTTAGAGCAGTTTTCCTTCAAACCGGAAACTGCTCTACAAGCCCTAGTTATAGCTCATTTTTTCGGCTGTTTCTTCGGCCCGGCGCACGACCTGTTCGAAATGGTCTTCGTAGCCTTGCATTTTCGCGCGCGGCTCGCGGAAATAGGCGGTATATTTCAGTCCATTCACGAACAGTTTGTTGAAAGCACGCCCCAAAACGCCCATGGGCCGGTCAAAGTCAAGAATGAGAACAACCCTTTCATCATCGGTATCGTTCCACACTTCGTGCTCATAGGTGTCATCGAATACAAACATTTCCCCTTCGCGCCAGACAACCATTTCATCGAGAACCCGAAGGCGGCATTTCTCAGCTTGTTTGGGGACAATAACGCCCAGATGCGCGCGCAAAATACCTGTGGTAACGCCCCTGTGGGCGGGGATGTGGTGATTTGGCCCAAGAATGGAAAACCACGCCGTTTGGAGGTTCGGCACTTTTTCCAGTAATGAAGCGGTAACCGGCGCCTGCGCGCAGTTTTTTTCCAGTTTTTCGCCAAAACCAAACAGAATAAAGGTGCGCCATTTGGTGCCGAGGGATATGCGCTGCTGTTCTTTGGAAATTTCATGGAACAGCGGAATGGCATCCCGGTGCTTCAAAATCTCCTGCACCTCATCGCGGATCGTCTCCCAGTTTTCAGGGAAAGCCTTAAGGCCCGGGAACTGGGCATGATCAAGAACCGGCGCGTCCTCGAAAGTCGACTGCCTGCGTAAAAACTGCGAAAGCGTGCGGATGATGTGCTTTCCCGCCCAACGCACACGGTAGCGCCTTTTGCGGAGAAAAAATTCTTGCAATGTGCCGCCGCTATTTATGTCTGTCGTGGCCACGCTTTTCCCCTCTTCCCAGTCAAAGGGCTTAAATC
>JBPCVY010000149.1:0-4096 GCA_051010055.1 Hyphomicrobiales bacterium
GTCTATTTCGCTCGCGGCAGTTGGCCTCAGGCCAAGGCCCTTCGCCATCGCCTCCGCGGGGGCGGGCAAAAGCCCGGGGCGCAGTCGCGCCCTTGATGCAATGTTGCTTCGCCGCTCCTCGCCATGAGGTTGCAAAGTGCGGGTACCCAAAAACCTCACCCAGAGGAGGTGGCGCAGCCACCGTCTCGAGGGATGAAGCGGGAAAAGCGTTGAACCGGAAGCATGCGCCTTCACGGTTGCCCGTGTGAACGCTCCTGCGCTACAAAAGGGCCCATGTTCAGCACCTTTTTTCTTGAGCTCAAGGCCGCCAAGGTTCCCGTTTCCTTAAGGGAATATCTCACCCTTATGGAAGCGCTCGACAAGCATGTCGTCCACGGCTCGGTGGAAGATTTCTACTATCTTTCCCGCGCCGCCCTCATCAAAGACGAGCGTAACCTCGATAAGTTCGACCAGGTGTTCGGCCATGTGTTCAAGGGCCTTGATTTGATGGCCGAGGAAGAGGTTTACGACATTCCTGCCGAATGGCTTGAGCGGCTCAATGAGAAATTCCTCACCGAAGAGGAAAAGGCCGAGATAGAAGCCCTGGGCGGCTGGGAAAAAATCATGGAAGAGCTACAAAAGCGCCTTGAGGAACAGGAAGGGCGCCACGAGGGTGGCTCAAAATGGATTGGCACCGCCGGCACATCGCCCTTCGGCGCTTATGGCTATAACCCGGCCGGTGTGCGCATCGGCCAGAAGGAAGGCCGCCATGGGCGCGCAATCAAGGTATGGGACAAGCGCGAATATAAGGACCTGGACGACAGTGTTAAGCTTGGCACCCGCAACATTAAAATTGCGCTGAGGCGCTTGCGCAAATTTGCCCGTGAGGGGGCGCCTGAAGAGCTCGACCTCGACGGCACCATAAAGAACACCGCCAACAAGGGCTGGCTGGACATTCACATGGTGCCGGAGCGGCGCAATACGGTGAAGGTTTTGCTGTTCTTTGATGTGGGCGGTTCCATGGACCCGTTCATCCGTTCAACGGAGGAGCTGTTCTCTGCCGCCCGCACCGAGTTCAAGCACATGGAATATTTCTACTTCCATAACTGCCTTTATGAATTCGTGTGGAAGGACAATCGCCGCCGCCACACCGAACGCACACCCACCTGGGATGTGCTCCACACCTATCCTCATGATTATAAAGTCATTTTTGTTGGTGACGCTTCCATGAGCCCGTTTGAGATTACCCATGCGGGCGGCTCTGTAGAGCATATGAACCCTGAGGCCGGCGCCCTGTGGCTTGAGCGGGTAACAGATATTTACGAAAACGCAGTGTGGCTGAACCCCTCGCCTGAGAAATACTGGCACTACACGCCATCCACCCAGATGATCCAGCAGATCTTCTCAAACCGCATGTACCCCCTCACCCTGGAAGGCCTTGACGGGGCAATGAAAGAACTGGTGCGGTGAGGGTGAAACAATAGTGGCGGAAAAAAACGCCCACCCCCTCACCTGGCATTGCGGTGAGCAGCCGTTTTCAGAGAAATTCGGCGACCATTTTTACTCAACCGGTGATGGCCGGGCTGAATGCGCCCATGTGTATCTCGGTGGCAACGGGTTGCCTGCGCGCTGGCGCGGGACTGAAAGCTTCACTATTGGCGAGCTTGGATTCGGCACCGGGCTGAACTTTCTGGAAACCTGGCGGCAGTGGCGCAAGAACCGCCACCCCGTGCAGCAGCTGCGCTTCGTCTCGTTTGAAGCCTTTCCCATGAGCGCTGATGATGCCGCCCGGGCCCTTTCCAGCTGGCCTGAACTAGAACCACTTTCCGGGGCACTCATTGCAAACTGGGCAGCGGCACTCAAAGGTCCATCGCCCATGGATGAGCAAACGGTTCTTCATGTTGTTTGCGCCGATGCCCTTGCCGGGGTTGGCGCATGGCAAGGGGCGGCAGATGCCTGGTATCTGGATGGTTTTTCGCCGGCCAAAAACCCGGATATGTGGTCCGCGCCGCTGATGCGGGCGGTTTACGATCACACCGCGCCCGGCGGCACATTCGCCAGCTACACGGCGGCCGGGTTCGTGCGCAAAAACCTCCAGCAGGCTGGATTTCATGTCGAGCGCACCCCCGGCTTCGGTAAAAAGCGCCACATGATTTGCGGGCACAAAGACTAGGCCCGTCTAAAGTTCAGTCCAACAAAAAACCCCGCACCGGTTGGGTGCGGGGTTCGTGATTTGCAAACGCGCTTGCAGCCTTAAGCTTTGGCTTGCGCCTCTTTCAAGGTTTCAGCCAGCTCAGCTTCAACGTCTTCATCGATGTGGATTGCCTCGTCCGTATTGATGACGCCGGCTTCAGGATCATTGTAGACTTCAAGGTCAAGCTTGCCCTCGCCCTTTGCCACGATAAATGACACCACCGCATCACCGGAGACATTCCCCGCTGTTTTGATCTTGTCCATCAACCGGTCAACACCAAGGATGAGGCCAATGCCTTCAACCGGCAGGCCAACCTGGGTGAACACCATGGACAACATAATCAGCCCCACGCCTGGAACACCCGCGGTGCCAATCGATGCCATAACCGACATCAAGATAACCGTGAGATAGCCCACAAGGCCAAGGTCAACACCATAGATGTTGGCGATGAACACGGTAGCAACCCCTTGCATGATTGCCGTGCCGTCCATGTTGATGGTTGCACCGAAAGGAACCGTGAACGAGCCAACGGAATTGTTGACGCCCATGCGCTGTGTCACCGTCCGCAAGGTTACCGGAATGGTTGCGTTGGAACTGGCGGTGCTGAAGGCGAAAACTTGCGCGTTCCTGATTTTCTTGAGGAAAGTTGCCGGATTAAGCCCGGAAAACAGTTTCAGGATAATCATCAATGTGACGAACAGGTGGAGCAGCAACGCACCGACAAGCACACCCACATAGCCCAGAAGCTGCACCAGCAGTTCAAGCCCAAGGTTTGAAACCGAGCGGGCGATCAGCGCAAAAACCGCATACGGCGCAACGGCCATGATGACATTGACCATTTTCATCATCACTTCGTTGCCAAGCTCGGCCAGCTCGACAAGGGTCTTGGCCTGGCGGCCCACCATCAAAATGGAAATGCCGGTGAGAATGGCAAAGAAGATGATTGGCAGCATTTGCCCGTTGGCCATGGCGGCAATCGGGTTAGATGGAATGATGTTGATGAACACGTCCGAAAGCGGTGGCGATTCCTTGCCCGCAAAGGCTGCATCGATCGCCTGGTTCATGCCTTTGCCAATGCCTGAGAACCCGGCAATCGTGATTGCGGTTGCAATGGCGATGGCGGTCGTCAGCATGTAAAGCGCGAACGATTTTGTGCCCACCCTGCCAAGGGCCTTGATGTCGCCAATGCCGCAAACCCCGCATATCAGCGAGAAAAACACCAGCGGCACAACGAGCATTTTCAGCGCGTTGACGAACATTTTGCCGATGGCATAGAGCACCCCGTCAACGACGAACCAGTTGACGAAGGAACCTTCCGCATTCATTCCGCTGAGGTTAATCACCAAGCCAACGGCAATGCCCAAAAGCATGCCGAGCAGAACCTTAACAGTAAGGCTCATTTTCTTATCAGATGTCATTAAATCCCCTCCGAACCGGAGGCACTTTGGAGAAAATTCCGCCGACGGTTCACATTATAGATTTCTTCAAATTTGTTCTGGTTTCAGCCAGAATCACTTTTAATGACAACATCTTGGCGGTTGAAACGCTTCACGGCAAGCCTTCAGGCAAGCATTTGTTTTTGGGAATGCTTTTAGGGCGCAACAGACCGCAACGGCGCCGATGGGGTTCGGCGCCTGCCAATTCATGCGTGTTAATGAGATTGCAGCTTAAAGCGCTGCCTCAACCATAATCTCAACATCTAGCCCCGGAAGGGCCAGCTTGGGCGATGCAACAGCTGCGCGCGCCGGGGTTTGGCCCGGCACCACCCATGCATCCCACACCTCGTTCATTTCAGACCAGGTGTCCATATCGGTGAGCCACACAAGCGCACGGATTATCTTGGTTTTGTCTGTGCCGGCCTCTGCCAGAAACCCATCAATTTGGTCGAGAATGTCTTGCGTTTGCTCCTTAACGGAGCGCCCT
>JBPCVY010000150.1:0-20721 GCA_051010055.1 Hyphomicrobiales bacterium
GAATGGAAAACACCTGCCGGTCAAAAGGAAAGTTTTGCAGCTGCAAAGGTTGTGAGAACGTTCCCCAAATATGCTGGTTGTAGATGACGGTGCCATCTTGTGCGATCTCCACCGTTTCCGGGACAGAACTCCAGATGCGCTGCCTGTTCAGTAGCCGCAGGCGCGGCGACCATATCTCCGAAATTGAGCGAGAAATGCCGTTCGGGTCATCATGGGCAAGCCGGGGGTCTTTCCATTTGAGCCGGTAGAACACATTTGCATCAAAGCTTTGACTTGCTCCGTTGATTCCATCAACGTCATAGAGGAAAATTTGGATATCGACCTTGGTGGGCCCCTCGTTTCCGGTGGGGGATACAAACCCTGCAAGAGCTGCGGCATGTGCGAGAAGGAACAGAGCGCAACCTGCAATAAAGCCAAGCATCTTCCCGTAAATACGCACACTTCCCCCCAACCCTTACACAACAACTCCTAGGGTCTGCGGAATCGTTTACTTCGTCAACCTCATCTTTTTCCCACAACTGGTAGATATCCTTCGATACACTCAAACACATGTGCAAGAATCGAACCAATGGCCGCTAAAAGCAGGGGAGCAAATGCAGCTGGGCATCATTGATATCATCGCATTTTTGCTGGTGACCTTCGGACCTGGAAAAGCACTTCCGGTTTATGCTGCCCTCACCCTGAATGCCGATGATGCATTGCGCCGGGAAATTGTAAGACGCACGGTAATGGTGAGCGGCATCGTTGGGAGTGCTGTTCATTTTCCTGGGCCATTTTTTGCTGCAGATATTCGACATAACCATGCCCGCTTTACAGATCGGCGGGGGCATCATCTTGCTCTTGTTTGCGCTGGAAATGATCACGGGCAAAACCGGCTCTGCGTCTGGCGGGAATAACAAGCCTTCATTGGACATCGCCATATCGCCGCTGGCATTGCCGCTCATGGCAACCCCTCAGGGCAATCGTCACGGTCACCACGCTGGCAGCTGCCGATCCAAGCCTGAAGAATGATTTGATCATTGCCGCGTGCCTGGCGGCAATTTTGGCGCTCAATTTGGTTTGTTTTTATTCGGCGGGAAAAATTGTCGAGAAAATCGGGCCTGCCTTGCCCATCATCGGCAAAATAATGGGCCTGCTTCTCACAGCGCTCGCGGTTCAGTTGATGATCGGCGGGTTTCAGGAACTTGGCGTCATCCCGCTCTAGCCTGCTCAACTAGACTTCACCTAAACCGGACGCTAAGCTTTCACCTCACCTCTTACCAGTTCCCATGAAAACCGGAGAAATGTAATGGCAAGCAAGAGCTTCAGGCTGCTCCCCGATGGCGATCCTTTAACCGGCATGCAACCTTCTGATTTCACCCCGCCTGGGGCCTTTACCACTGACGACCACCGCGAAACCAACCATTACAATTTCAAATTACCGGACGATTCCATTCTTTCAGGGGTTTGGGAATCTGCTCCCTGCAGGGAAGAAATCGACGCCTATCCTGTCCACGAAATGATGACTGTGATTTCCGGCTCCGTTACGCTGACCCATGAAGATGGAACCGAAGAAACCTTCACAGCGGGCGATTCATTCTTCATCCCAAAAGGCACAAAACTCACCTGGCACATTACGGAGACGTTGAAAAAGTTCTATATGATTGCCGAATGACAGGCAGGATGCCTAGCTTCATATCGGAATTACTCGACATCCCTCCAGCAGGTGAACACCGGGTTGAGGATAGAAGTTTGCACCACCTTATGGGAGCGCAGGTTTTTTGCGTCGCTGGCAGAAAGGTAGGCATAGGCATCATCCAACTGCTTCCTGTCCTTGAATAACATGACAACATAATATTCGGGCGCACGCTCTTCGTCGGTATCCATTGGGGTATTCTTTTCGCGCCGGCCGATTTTTCCGGAACCTTCAACGAGCCCTTCAGTTTTCATATGCTCAACCAAGTTCCAATAGCCTGCGCCGAATTGTTCAATCCGCACATTAGCTTTCAGGTCGAACCTGCTCAGCATGTGGATCATGATACACCTTTCAGATAGTGCCTGCTGTCACGCAAAACTCCGAAAGAACTTGCATCCGGACTATCGAATTCTTGCGCATAACGGTGACCGGAGTAGACCGCGTTGGCGACGATTGATGGGGCGTAGGCGTCTCCAATTGCGCGCACCGTACACAACGGGCCGTCGTGCCCATTTCCAATCCGCTCCACCAATTCATGATAGAGCTGATCATTTGCAGTTCGTGCCGTGACAAGGACAAGCGCATCGGCTGCAACCCGTTTGCTTCGTCCTGAATAGATGCAGCTCAATTCCGCCTCGCGGCCGTCAAACCCATCCATATTGTGCGCCAGCTCCAACTGCACGCCGCACTCTATGAGGTTTGTTTGGGTCAGATACTGTTCTGCGGTTCTCGCGCAGAAAGGGGCAACCAGGCTCGACGGCGTTACAAATATAACCGAAGCCTCGCTGCCGAGCAGACGCTCTGCCAATGTGGCGGCCATGTAGTAGCCGTCATCGTCGAAAATGACAACGTTCCCTGAAGGCAGATTGCCCGCCATGATATCATCTGGCGTAAACACCTGCACATCGGACTCGAACCCATCAATGCCAGCGAGATTTGACCGGCCAAATCCATCCTTGCACCAGATTGACCCTGTCGCGATGACAGCGTGGTCCGGTTCCACCAGCAGAACATCGTCAGCACTCAGAGGACTTTCCAGATAAACTTCAACATTTGGCATGTTCTGAATTTGCTGCACCCGGTAATCCCTCACCCGCGCCAATTCGCTCAATCTCGGCAGACTCGATTCTAGGCTCACTCTTCCGCCCAAATCTCGCTGCGCTTCCGACAGCAATACGGTGTAGCCACGCTGGCCAAGTGCACGGGCGCACTCAAGGCCTGCCGGGCCCGCACCTACAACGAGAATTTTGGCATCAGATGCTTTTTCCCTAATTTTTTCGGGATGCCAGCGTAACCTCCACTCCTCACCCATCGACGGGTTTTGGGTGCAGCGGATGGGCACGCCCAATCCATCCGATGAATAACAAATGTTACAGCCTATGCATTCGCGAATATCTTCAAGCCTGCCCTCTTCTATTTTCTTCGGCAAAAAGGGATCCGCAATTGATGGCCGCGCTGCACCAATCAGATCAACCACCCCGCGCTTTACCTGGCTGGCCATCGCATCCGGCGAAGTGAACCTTCCAACCGACACCACCGGCTTGGACGTATTCGCCTTTGCAAAGGAAATGTAAGGTTCAAGCGCTCCTTCACCAACAAAGCGCGAGGCTCCCATCTCGCGGGAGTAATTTTCTACACTCACATCCCAAAGGTCGGGCATTTCAGCCAGCAGGGAGAAAATTTCCCGGCTGTCTTCATTTTCCGGAATGTTTTGCGCATCAGTGCTGTCGTCAATCGATATCCTGACCGCGACTGCGCATTTGTCTCCAACCACTTCCTTGGTTTCTTCGATAAGTTCACGGCACAGGCGGGTGCGGTTTTCAACACTCCCGCCATACTCATCCGTGCGCTGATTGAGTTTGGGATTGAGGAAGTTTGCAACCAGGTATTCATGGTTTGCATAAACATAAACAATGTCGAAACCGGCCTGGCGGGCCCGGAGCGCTGCCTTCCTGTGCCATTCCCTGTACTGTCGGATGTCCTCTTTATCCATCATCTTCGACTGGGTCGGATAGCCGCCAGCTGCTGGAATGGATCCAACATCAAACGATACACCGCGGGTAAGAAGGTTTGCCGATCTTGAGCCCCCGTACCAAAGTTCAACGCCGGCCAAGGCCCCATGGGAATGGACTTTTTCGGTCATTAACGCGTGCGTCCTGATGTCTTCTTCATCCCAAAGGCTTGCGTAGGGGAACGGTACATCATCGGAAGTCGGGTGAACCGAGCAATATTCCGTATTCACAACGCCCCAGCCGCCTTCGGCTTTGACCCCCCGCATTTCAGCCAGCATGTTCGGGCGCAACCACCCCATGCCTGTGCAATGGGGCACCTGGTAAAACCTGTTTTTGGTGGTGACCGGTCCGATCTTGAGCGGTTCAAACAACACATCGTAGCGTGGATCACGCAAACTGCTTTCCTCCTGAGATCTGGTTCAATACGGACAAAATTTGCCGTAACCACTGGCATTGAGCCAAAAGTCCATATAGAAGCGCACTGGGAAAAACCTGTAAATAGTCAAACTTCTGCGTTGCCCCATGGTGAAAACGGCCATCATAGGCTATCTGCTTTTTCCATCGGGTCACTGATAAAGTTACTGACAGACGGTTAGAAAAATAATGGCAACCAACAGAACAAACCGCGCCCAGGAAAGATCGGAGGCAAGCAAGCAGCAGATCATTGAGGCTGCGGTTGAACTGGTAGCAGAAAGAGGCATCGGCAAATCGACCCTGAAGGTCATTGCAGAAAAAGCCGGCGTTTCCTCCGCGCTTGTTGTTTTTCACTTCAAATCGAAAGACAATTTGATGCGCGAAGTTCTCAAGCATCTTCAGTCCGTCTACGCATCGGGCTGGCAGAAATCCCTGCAGCTGGATGGTGCGCCTGCAGCTGAACGCTTGATGCGTATTGTGTCCTACGATCTGGAATTTCCGAGGCAACACTCAAAATATCTCGCTGCTTGGCATGCTTTTTGGGGCGAAACCGAAGGCGGAAAGCTTTACGAAGGCATCGGGCGGGCCGGAGATGACCGTTGCCTCAGAGATATTCGCCTTCTTGTCGATGATATCGCGGACAACGGGCGATATAACGGGGTTGATTGCCAGTCCGTTGCAGAGACCATTTATGTGATGACCTTTGGTCACTGGCATGTGGCGCATACTGAAGCGGAACGCTATGACACCGAATTTGCGCGCAAGACATTCCTCGACTATCTGTCTGCTAGGTTTCCAAACGAAAACTGGTAAAACTGTCAGCACCACGGGCATCACCCTTGATAATAGTTTTCGCGTTTGAAGCCGGTTTGATCCACACCTGAATCGAGCTGGCGCGCATATTGATGGCCCGCATAAACGGCCATTGCGATGGTGCCAGGTGCGTGACAATCACCAATTTTTTCTAGTGACTTAATGCCGATGTCAGCAAATTGCTCTTTGTTGTCCAGCAACGCCTTGTAAAGCGTGTCATTTGACAGACGCGAGGTTACGGGCACCACGACATCTGCTTCCATTTGTGTTTTCTTCCCAAGATAGACACATTCCAGCGTAGCCTCGCCGCCACCATATGAGCTCAAAATCTGGTTGCAGTGAATCTCAACGCCGCTGGCCATCAGGGTTTGCTGGATTTTGAATTGCTCGAGCGTATTTTCTGACCACGGGGAAACTTTCGCGGCAGGGGTTACAAAAGCTACTTCGCATCCATCTTCGCGCAACTTTTGCGCCAAGGCGCTCGCCAGGTAGTATTGATCATCATCATATACAAGAACTCTTCCGGAAACGGTGCGCCCTGTCAAAATCTCTTCCGGTGCAACCACGGACTGATCACCAGCCTCGAAAATCGGCCTCCTGTTCTCGCGGCCGATCCCGTCAAGGCGCCACGATGCGCCGGTCGCAATGACAATTCTTTCAAAATCGAACGAGAGAATCTCTTCAGCACTCAAAGCGTTGCCAACAAAGGTTTCAACGTTCGCCTTGCTGGAGAGCAAATGCGTCCGGTAGTCCGCCACCCTCCTCCATTCGCTGAGGGCTGGAAGGCGGCTTTCCTGCACCACCCTGCCGCCGAGGGTATCGGCTGCATCCGCCAGCACCACATCATATTTGCGGTTAGATAAGGCAAGGGCACACTCAAGCCCGGCAGGGCCCGCCCCGACGACCAGCACCTTGTCCGACGATTTTGCCGGCGCAATGATTTCCGGATGCCAGCGTTTGCGCCATTCCTCGCCCATTGTCGGGTTTTGCGTACACCGCATCGGGTAGGCCAGAGTGTCTGCCGATGTGCACATGTTACAGCCAATGCATTCCCTTATTTCATCTTCCCTGCCTTCTTCGATTTTACGTGGCAGGAACGGGTCGGCAATTGACGGTCTGGCAGCACCGATGAGATCGAGAACGCCGCGGCGCAGCTGTGAAACCATCGTGTCTGGGGATGTGAAGCGGCCTACACCAACAACGGGTTTGTTCGTCACTTCCTTGACGAAACGCACATAGTCTTCCTGATTTCCTTCCGTCCCGAACCTGGATGAAAGGGAATCATTGTCCCAATCGCTCAAATTGACATCCCAAAGGTCGGGAAGATCAGAAAGGATTTCGACAATCTTCCGGCCTTCACCATCTGCTGTAAGCCCCCCATCTCCCATCAATTCATCAACCGCAAGGCGGATGGCAACGGCACAGGTATCTCCAACTGCATTCTTGATGTCTTCGAGCAGCTCGCGGGTGAACCTCACCCGGTTCTCAAGGCTTCCACCATACTCATCGGTGCGATGATTGAACCTGGGAGAGATGAACTGGAACGGCAGGGTCATCCCGCCATGCCCGGCATAGATATAAACTATATCGTAGCCCGCTTTCTGGGCCCGAACCGCCGCCTCAACGTACCAGCCCCGCACTTGTTTGATTTCCTGCTTGCTCAGCTCGCGCGCTTGCATGGAATGCTGGCCTTCAGCAGGAATAGGAGTTGGCGCAAGCGGCGGCATGCGGCTCAGATAGTTGGTAACACTGGAACCATTGTGATTTAGCTGTACGCCGGCCAGCGCCCCATGCGCTTTCACCTTGCGTACCATCAATTCATGAACGGGAAGATCGCTGTCGTCCCATAACCGCATGAGAGGCAACCCGCTCAAGTCGCTGGTTGGGTGTATCTCACACTCTTCGGTGCAAACGGCCCCCCAGCCGCCCTCTGCCTTCATTTCCCGCATCGACGCCATGGTTTGCGGCCAGCGATGTCCCATACCGTTGCAATGAGGCACTTGATAGAAGCGGTTTTTCGTTGTTACCGGCCCTATTTTCAGAGGCTCAAACAGTATCTCGTAGCGGGGGTTCATGACGAAAACTCGCTCAAAGTTTGCTCCCACAGGTTCGCCGCCAAACCATTCCAGTCAACAAGAAGGAACGCCGCGCCAACAAAGGTTAAGTCGGTGGACGGTATAATTGACTAAACGCTCAGTCAATGTCATATTCATCAAGTGGGGCAAACCTTCGCGGTTGTTTAGAAACCGCGCACTTCAGTTGAAAGTGATCGTGTAGTTGGAAGCAACGGTTCAGTTTGGGGAAATACTTCCACGGGTGTGGCGCCTGAAGCCACGCAATCTCACACATCGCTCTACATTTAAATTAAATCAATGTCATTGGTGCGAGAGCATTTTTGCATGTAAGTTACACGTACTTCTGTTGCATTGGACGGGTTTTTATTTAGCCTGTCTTTGGTTATTGCAATTACGGAATTAGGGGAAGCCGCGAAAAGAGTAACGCATAGAAAAGAAACGTAGTGGAGGATGGAATATGACTAAATCGAGTGACACCGCCGGAATGGTTCATGACATGATGGAATCGGGACAAATGTCGCGGCGCCGCTTTCAGCAATTGCTTGGAGCTGCGGGCGTGGCGCTGGTCGCGATACCATCTGTGCCGCGCCTTGCAAAGGCAGCAGCGAAAGACCAGGCAACCTTCTTTACCTGGGGTGGATATGACGTTCCTGAAATGTTTGGGCCCTACATAAAGAAACACGGCGAGCCGCCGAACTTTGCCACCTTTGGCGGGTCTGAAGAGGCTCTCACAAAGATGCGCGCCGGTTACGTTGTGGATGTTTCACACCCATGTAACCAGGCCATTCCGCGCTGGGTAGCCTCGGGTCTTTTCCAAACGGTTGACCCCAGCAAGCTGTCCAACTGGTCAAACGTAATGCCGCAATTGTACAACCTCGAAGGCAATGTTGCTGATGGCAAGCCCTACATGGTGCCATTCGATTGGGGGCAAACATCGGTCACATACCGCACGGATATGTTCGATCTTGCCGGCAAGGAAGAATCCTGGGGCATGCTTTGGGATGAACGCTACAAGGGCCGCATTGGCGTTCTGGCCTCGGCAGGCGACACCTGGTGGTGCGGCGCAATCTTCGCGGGCGTTGATTTCAAGGAAATCTCGTCAGATGCGAGCTTCAAGAAAGTCGCAGAAGTGATGCGCAAACAGCGCCCGCTTATCCGCACATACACCGATGAAACGACAACCCTTGAGCAGGCGCTCGCATCTGGTGAACTCGTCGCCGCCATGACGTGGAATTCGTCCGCGGTGACACTTAAAAAGCAAGGCGTGCCGGTGAAGTTTGCCAATCCTAAGGAAGGCGCCCTCACCTGGGTATGCGGTGCGATAATTCACAAGGATGCGCCCAATATCGACAAGGCCCATGACGTTATCGACGCAATGCTGAGCGTTGAAACCGGTAAATGGCTGATTGGCGAAAACGGGTATGGGCACTCCAACCTGAAGTCTTTCGACCAGTTTGACGACAAGCAGCTGGCCGATCTCGGGCTGAGCCGCAACCCGGCAGATATCCTCGATGCAGGTAAGTTCCAAATTCCGCAAACCCAGGAATTTGAAACAAGAATGAACAAGGAATTCGAGCAGATTAAAGCTGGATTCTGAGTGTCAGAAACTGCTTCCAGAAGAGCTGCGGCAAGTTTATTGCCGCAGTTTTTTTTATGAAGTTGCGTTCTCGCGCGGCAGCAAAATGAGTGAATCACCAGCCCAGGAAAGCCAAACCGGCGCATCGACCTGAGCGGCACCATCTGATGAAATCTTAAAGTCTTGAGCAACAATGGCCAAAGGCTTTTCGCGCCCGTCCACCGCCACATAGCAGTGATACCTATCGCCCAGATAGTTCACCGACTTCATCACCCCTTTAACGCAGTTGTTCTCGCCAGCGCCTGGTTCGGCGGAAATTTTCAGTTTCTCCGGCCTTACCGCGACCATCATCTGAGCATTTTTCTGAGCGGTACTTGGCGGCGTTAAAATCTCGGTTTTGCCAAGGCCAGAGGTTTCGACAATTGCAGCACCCTCTTTCACATCAACCACCTTGGCATCAAGGAAATTCATGCTGCCGATAAAGTCCGCAACTGCGATGCTTTCAGGAGCATTGTAAAGAGCTTTTGGCGAGCCGATTTGCAACGCCTTGCCTTCAGCCATGACCGCAATGCGGTCTGACAATGTAATGGCCTCTTCCTGATCGTGCGTAACGAATATGAACGTTATTTGCAGGGTGCGCTGGAGTGCGCGCAATTCAAGCTGCATTTCCTCGCGCAGCTTCTTATCAAGCGCACCGAGAGGTTCATCAAGCAACAACACTTTTGGCCGCTTGATCAGCGCGCGCGCAAGGGCAATGCGTTGGCGTTGACCGCCAGAGAGCTCATTTGACCTGCGATTGCCAAACCCTTGCAGTTTGACCAGTTCCAGCGCTTCTTCCACCCGGCGTTTTGATTCTTCCTTGCTCACCTTTTCAGTGCGCAGACCAAAGGCAATATTCTGCTGCACATCGAGATGGGGAAAAATAGCATAATTCTGGAAAACCATATTTGTTGGCCGGTGATGGGGTGCCTGCTCAGACATGGGTTGGCCATCGATAAAAATTTCCCCTGATGTGGGTGATTCAAATCCTGCAAGCATTCTGAGCAAGGTTGTCTTGCCACAGCCCGAGGCACCAAGTAGGGAAAAGAACTCCCCGCGCGCAATCGACATGGTTATGTTGTCGACCGCAACGACGGGGCCGAAATGCTTCGACACATTGGCAATCTCGATGAAGTTTTCGACAGAAGTCATAGATCAGATTCCAGTGCTTGTAACGTCGTCCGTGCCCCGGCGCCTGAGCCATTGGGAAAACACCACGACAAAGAATGATACGACCAATATCAGGGCGCCCATCGCCAAAACGCCGGGAAGTTTCACCGGGAACCGGAGTTGGCTGAAGATGTATATCGGCAAGGTCGGGTCGGTTCCTGCCAGGAAGAACGCCATAATAAATTCATCGAATGAAATGGTGAAGCAGAGCAAAAGGCTTGCCAAAACGCCCGGGAACACAATGGGAAACGTCACCCGCCAGAATGTCCACCACGCATTCTCGCCAAGGTCGGCGGAAGCTTCTTCCATAGATTTATCGAAACCTTCAAAACGTGGAATAAGCGTTGCCATTGCAAACGGCACGCATATCAAAACATGGCCTATGGTCACCGTGTAAAGCGAAAGGGGTATGCCTGATCTACTCACAACAATGAGCAGCGCAACACCCATGATGATGCCTGGAATAACAAGTGGCAACATGATCACAAACAGTGATGCCGCCTTGCCCGGCATGCGGTAGCGAGTCACCGCCTTGGCCCCGAACACACCAAGGAATGTGGCGATAATGGAAGTTGCTGCGCCAACCTTGATGCTGTTCATCAATGCCGCGATCATGGGCTCGTTATGGTACATCTGCACATACCATTTCGTGGTAAAGCCAACGAAGGGGAATGCGATGTAGATGGAATCGTTGAACGAGAAGAGCGGCAAGAACAGCACCGGAATGTAAAGGAACGCGAGATACAGAAGCGCGTAAACAAACAACGGCCGGTTGGGCTTTTCAATGTATGACGTTTCCTTCATGCGATGCGCTCCGTCAATTGCCGCGTCAGCCAAATGAAGGCCAGCGTGATTGCCGCCACAACGATCAGCATGACGATGGCCAGCGCTGCCCCCATGGGCCAGTTGTTCACCCGTCCGAATTGAGCCTCAATGATATTTGCGAGCATCAAGCCATCAGGCCCGCCAACCAGCGTCGGCGTCACATAATCACCAACCGTTGGGATGAAAATCATCACCATGGCTGCAATCACGCCCGGCAAGGACAGGGGCAGCGTCACTCTCAGGAAACGACCCACAGGCCCCTCTCCCAAATCCGCTGCAGCTTCCAGCAAGGACCGGTCGATTTTTTCAAGGGATACATAGATGGGCAAGATCGCAAACGCAGCCCACGCATGGGCAAGGGTTATGACGACGGCGGTGGGGCTGTAGAGCAAGAACTCAAGCGGCTGGTCGATGAGACCGAGCGCCTTGAGGCCGGAATTGATTGCGCCGTTATAACCTAGGATAATTTTCCAGGCGAAAACCCGCAGAAGATAGCTGGTCCAAAACGGCAGCGTCATCAAAATGATCCAAAGCAGCTTGCGTTTGTGAACGTGGAACGCCACGTAATACGCCATGGGATAAGAAATCAGCACCGTTGCAAAGGTGCAGGTGGCAGCAATCGCCAATGAGCGCGCCAGCAGCACTTTGTACACCGGGCCATCGACTGCTTCATTGTAGTTGTTGAGCGTGAACGCGGTATCGAAGTCAAAGCCCGATTGCGTCCAGAAACTCATTGCCACCATGACCGCGAACGGTAAGCACATGGTGAACGCCATAACCAGCAAAGTTGGTGAAAGAAGCGCGTATCCGCGCAACGGTTCACTGCGCAAAAACAACGCCCGCAGGCTGCGTCGCAAGCCCCTTCGCTCAGTCCCGCCTGCACTTCCAGTACCAGCCGCAACAGTCATACGCCCCACCCTTCACAACAAGACAAGCGCGGTTGCCGAGCGTTTCTCGTACAATACGGGCCCATCAGCGCGATATTGCACACAGATACAATTTTTCGCCAGTATAAAGGAAAATACACGCAATTTCGCGCCTGCGCTTTGCTAAATTCCCTCAATGTATCCCCCTCCCTTGGCAGCTTTACTATTTCCCCAAGCCTAAATAATTACACAGTGGCTGCGTACTGTCTGCCTTACCGGCAATTTCTTTTTGTGCGAATTCTATTGCGACGATTTCATGCTCGGTGAGAATTTTGAGTGCAGGCACATCTGCTTCCGGAGCGGCCTGCTCCAAGGCCACAAAATCATCCACATAGCCTGGATAGCGTTCCACCATATATGTCATGAACTGCAGCCAGCTGTATTTTTCAGATGTTGCCCAAGCATCCATCTCTCCGAGACCATGAAGCGTTTCGTCGTCTCGCGGCTCCAGGCCGTACTTCTGTAGTAGAGGCTTCATCACGGCGGCTGCGCGCCGTTCGACCATGGCCAAAAGCCGCATCTTTTCCCCTTCACCGACCCCTTCATACTGCCCGGCCAGCGAGTTGAAATAGGCCTCACCCATTATCTCTTCCTCATAATAGTCGAGAAGGGTTTTCTTATAAGAGGCAAGCCGGTCAGGTTTCTCTGTCATGTCATTCAACCCTTGCATCTCATCCATTGCCGGCAACACGCACCGATGCCTTGCCCGGCTCAAACAGTTTGGTAACGGGCATAGAACGAATTTCTCTTTCAAGCTTTATGCTCATTGCGCGGGCAATATCTGTGTAATCGCGGGCAACCAACACGAACGCCCCATCACCACCGATAAGCTGACTGCCATAATAGTCTGCAAGCAGCGGCAGTTCATTGATAATGGCAAGCCCGTTTATTGTGATGCCATGGCTGAGTACTTCCTTTCGGGCGCCGCGCAGGGGCCGGCCATCGTTCAACCGGCCGTCTCCGGAAACATCTATCACCCGCCGCAAACCCTGGTACCGATTCGACTGAATTTCTTTCACGGCAAAAATCAGCGCATCGCCGATTGCGGTATGCCCGCCTTGAATGGCCCTTTTCATGGAGGCTATTCTTTCAGCGAGAGACACCGCATCACCCTCGTTAGAAAGAAGCGTCCAGTCTATGGATTTGTGCTGGCGTTCATGATTTGACCATTGAATGACGCAAACCGCGATGCCCCGTGGCCCGTGCGAGCGAATGGCGCTCAGAACGGGCTGGCTTAAGAATGCCGCCGCCAGCCCATCGGTCTGAAGCCGAAACTCGCCTTCGTCAACGCTTGCAGATGTATCAACCAATAACACCAGTTCAAGGCCAACCGGATGAGAGCCCTGCGCCTTCGCATGCTGGGCAAAGACAAACAGAACCGCCCCAAACAGCAACACAAATCCAGTAACACGGATGTTCGCTTTCACCATAGGCTGCATCTTAACGGCCTATCGGCTCAAAATGAGATTTGTTAGGTTTCAGCATATGGAAATGTTGGATTGAAAGCCCTCTGCTGATGGTTCGTGTTCTCTCGATAATTGGATTTCTCGCAGCCGTGTTGGTTGTTGCGGTGCTTGCCGGGGTATTTGTAAACTCTGATGATGATTTATCTGCAGAAGTTGCGGCACCAGAAAATGATACACCCCCGGCTGCTACCGAGCCTGGAGCTGCCTGCAATTCGTGCGATTCGCGCCACCAGCGGCTTAAAAAGCCGAAAACTGACAGCCTTTTGAAATAAAACCCTAGTTGGCGGATTTTCTCCTGTCCCTGACGCTCACATAAAACCCGGTGAAAAACGTTCAAAGCAGTTGTTTTGGACGCATTCTCCAATTGTTCCCAATCCCCCCCATGGTCCAGTTCAAATTAACTCTGTTCCGCACCGCTCGCCATTCTAGAATCTGGCCCGATAGCGTTGACGCCGAACATCCTATTACTGACTGTCTGCTCAGTCAAATTGAGCGTTTACCCAACCAATCTGTCAGCTTAAAGTGGCGCGGAGAACCAGAACAAAGAACCTTGAACAGAGGAACTCAGTTCTCCTGCATGCTCGCCCCGGGGCATCTACTCCGCATGCGCACTACGACAATTGCCAAGGCATGAAATGTCTAAACATCTACCCCATCTCTTCGAGCCTCTGACTATCCGTGGCCAGACATTCAAGAACCGCATTTTTTCAAGCGGTCATATGACGGTGCTGCTGGAAAACGGCAATCCGGGAAAGCGCATGATTGCCTATCACGAAGCGCGTGCTGCCGGCGGCGCTGCTCTCATAATCACAGAAGCTGCCCGTGCGCATCCTTCCGGGGTCAGCAGCCGACCGGCAATTCTTGCTTATCGCGATGATTGCATATCCGGCTATTCCGACATCGCAAAAGCCTGCCACAAGCATGGCTGTAAGGTTTTCGGGCAACTCTCCCACCCTGGCCGGGAGATGGGCGAAGCGCTGGATGGCACCCATTCTGTGGCCTATGCCCCTTCTGCGGTTCCGAACGAGCGCTTTCACGTCATGCCGCGGGAAATGCCGGCCCACCTGATTTCTGAAATTGTTGAAGGGTATGGAGAGTCCGCTGCCAGAATGCACCAGGCTGGCCTTGACGGCGTGGAGGTTGTCGCCAGTCATGGTTATCTGCTGGCGCAATTCCTCAACCCCCGTATCAATCTGCGCGAAGACCAATATGGCGGTGATTTTGACAGCCGTCTTTTGTTCGTGCGTGAAGTTCTGAAATCTGTACGCCAGGGCGCGGGCGATGAGTTGGTTGTGGGCATCCGCATTTCCGGTGACGAGATGGAGTATGATGGCCTCACCCCGGAAGAAGTCGTCAGAATAACTGAGGTCCTCGATGGCGAAAAACTACTGGATTATGTGAATGTCACTGCAGGCTCTTCGGCGGGCCTTGCTGGTTCGGTTCATATAGTTCCGCCCATGGCGGTTGAAAACGCCTATGTCGCGCCACTCTCAGCGGGAATTAAAAGCAAAGTCGAAGTGCCCGTATTTGTGGCGGGCCGGATAAACCAGCCCCAACTTGCCGAACAAGTTTTAGGTTCCGGCCAGGCAGATATGATTGCCATGACGCGGGCGATGATTTGTGACCCCCAGTTGGCGCTGAAGGCAAATGAGGCCCGCTTTGATGACATCCGCGCCTGCATCGGCTGCAACCAGGCATGCATCGGCCATATGTCGAAAGGCTTTCCCATTTCCTGTATCCAGCACCCGGAAACCGGCCGCGAGCTGGAATTTCCCGCACCGGCTATCGCCAAAAAAAAGCTGCGGTTAATCGTTGCAGGCGGCGGACCTGGAGGCATGAAGGCAGCTGCAATTGCTGCAGAGCTTGGCCATGATGTTCATTTGTATGAAGCCTCATCCAGCCTCGGCGGACAAGCCAAGCTTGCGCAAATGCTTCCTGGCCGGGCTGAGTTTGGCGGCATCATTACCAACTTGCAGAGAGAAATGGAATTAGCCGGCGTTAAAGTTGCGACCGGCACCGAAATCACGCGCACCAAAGTTGAGGAAGAACGTGCCGATGCAGTTATCGTTGCCACAGGCGCAACGCCCCGGCAGGCACCAGCTGAAAACACTGAAGATGCCCACATTGTGAATGCCTGGCAGGTATTGAAAGGCGAAGTGAACGTTGGTGCTGATGTTGTGGTTGCTGATTGGCGCGGCGACTGGATTGGACTTGGAATCGCAGAAAAGCTCGCACGCGATGGATGCCGAGTGCGCCTTGCGGTAAACGGGGTTACCGCTGGTGAGATGCTCCCCCAATATGTCCGCGACAAGTGGCTTGGCGACATTCACCGCCTTGGTGTTGAGGTAATACCCTATGTCCGGTTTTTCGGCGCAGACAGCGACACGGTTTTCCTGCAGAACACAACCAGTGGCGAGGCAGTGATTTGTGAAGGTGCGGAAACGGTTGTGGCCTCGCTCGGTCATATGCCGAACACCAGCCTGGAGCACGAACTTGCAGGCTGGCACGGGGACGTTCATGTTATCGGCGATTGCCTGACACCTCGCACCGCTGAAGAAGCCGTTCTGGAGGGTTTGCGCGCTGGAAGGGCCGTTTGAACTAGGGTTTACGTTCCTTGGGTAAGGGAGATGAAGCTTTATGGAACTTAAGGATTTCACCGAAGCGAACAGGCAGGCCTGGGATGAGGCCGCCCCTCTTCATCGCAACCACAACATGGAAAACCTTTTGGCCGCGGTCAAAGAACCCGGCTATTCGTGCCTTGATGATATCGAAACGGCCATTTTGAACACTCTTGGAATCAAGGGAATAAGCGTCGCCCAACTGTGTTGCAATAACGGGCCCGAAATTCTCTCGGTCAAAAATTTGGGCGCTGCCCGCTGTGTGGGGTTCGACGGTTCGGAGGGCTTCATCGCCCAGGCGCGCGAACTGGCCGAGGCGGGCGGAATTGAGTGCACCTTTGTCTGCACAGATATCTACGACATTGGCGAAGACTATGCCGGCAGTTTTGATCTGGTAACAGTCACGATCGGCGTTTTGAGCTGGATGCCCGATTTGGACAGGTTTTTCAGTATCGCAGCGGGGCTTCTAAAGCCAGGCGGCGCGATGTTCATCTACGAACAGCATCCAATTCTTGAGATGATCGAACCGGGCGATGCTGGTGACCCGGTGGAGATTGGGCATTCCTACTTCAAAAAGGAGCCGTTTATCGACACCGATGGCCTCGATTACTATGGCGGCAGCACATATGAATCCAAGCCGCTCTATTCGTTCATCCACAAATTCTCAGACATCATCATGGCTGGCATCCACTCAAAGCTCACAGTGGAGCATATGGAGGAATTGCCGGGCCATATCTCAAACACATGGTACAATGTCGAGAACCACGAACCGCAGTTCCCGATGAGCTACACAATGGTGCTGCGAAAAACCGAATGAAAATCAGAACCCCCCTGCCCGGCGAGCTTGCCGAGCTCAGCGCCCTGTGCCTCAGATCGAAGGCCTATTGGGGTTATGATGAGGCATTTATTGAGGCATGCCGGGAGGAGCTGACTCTCACACCCGATGAGTTGAGTTCGACTTATCTTGCCGTTGCCGAAATCGACGGCGCAATCGCCGGGCTGGTTCAGGTTGGCATTGAGGCAGACGAGGCTGACTTACACAAACTGTTCATTGACCCGGAAAAGATCGGCGCCGGCATTGGCCGGCATCTGATGGATTGGGGGTTTGAGGTTGCCCGCCGCGCCGGAGCACGGCGGATGACCATCGTGGCAGACGCAGGGGCCGTACCGTTTTACGAACGCATCGGAGCGTACCAAATCGGCGATGCTCCATCCGATTCCATACCCGGTAGGAAATTGCCAAAGCTTGTTTGCGATTTGCGAGATTTCTCAGCTGATACCTAAAACGCTGCCTTCCATTGCTCGGTATCTACGAACCAGCGTTCTTCAAAAATCGAACCATCATCGTTGAATTTGAACAGCGCAGTACACTGTGAGCCACCGGGCAGCTTGTCGGATGTAAACTCGATAACGTTCACGATTTCATTGTCCCCGATGCAATAGCGCAAGCTCTTGATGTCGAACCCTGGCGGTAGCGCCTGGCCAATCTGGTCAAGGGCGTTTCTGAAAGCAGCGCGCCCTACCAGAACGTCATCCTGGCCTGGCAATACGAAAATCATGTCCTCTGCATAATAACTGGCCAGCTTGTCCATATCCCCCGCTGCCAACGCGGCCCAACCATCTTCCAAATCCTTGCGATTTTTTTCCATAGACATCTTGTTTTTCCTCCCAGTACAAGAATTCAACGGGTAATCGTCGTCCTTATTGAAGTTTTTTACAAGTTCAATGACAAAGTTCTCAAACCTTTTCGATTTTCAGTTGCATTCCGCTTTGTCCGTTCTGCTGTCACCTGACTTGCAACATCACATCAAATGCCGTGTAATCCGCCTCACCTTTCGGTGCGGAAACAACCCCACCAGTTGCAAGCCATGGAGGCGCGTGTGCCGGATTCCCAAATGAAGACTGGTTGCCCGCACACCGGGCGCATGGAAAGTTTCCGCGAAAGGCTTGCCGATGCCGGTTTCGATGCCGCCATCATCACAGATGACGATAGCGTCTATTACCTTTCCGGCTACTATGACTATCTGCACATGGATTTCGGGCGCCCGACCATTCTGGTGGTTCCCAGGGATGGCAAGAGCCTGCTCATAACCCCTGCCATGGAGCTGGACATGGCGGAAGCTGCCGCCCGTGTTGACGAAATAGCCGTCTGGAATGACGGGTTGGGGAACGAGTGGCGCGAAGAATTGCCCGGTGCGGTTTCTGGTCCCGGGCGCATTGCCTATGAGCCTGATCATATGCCGCCAATGGTGCGCAACTATCTTAGCACAATCATGGATGACGACCGGCTGGGCGATGTAACGCCAGTACTTGCCGATATGCGGATGATCAAGTCCGCCGGGGAGTTACAACACGCCCGGCATGCTGGCGAAGTGGCAATGGCCATGATGAGCGCGGGCCGCAGCGCGATTTCAGAAGGTGTGCCCGAATATGAGGTTGCGATGGCCACTTCGCGGGCCGGCACCCGCAAGGCCGCAGAATTACTTAACGCCCACTACGACGATGCCACGATGTCGCCAAACACCCATTTTCTGCAGATTATGGCGTCCGGCAAGGAGATTACCAAGCCACACCACCGGGCTTCAATGCGCATTATGAAGCGCGGCGAGCCGGTATTTTTGTGCTTTTGCGGTATGACGAACTTTCACCGGTTTAAGCTTGGTTTCGACCGTACATTCTGGATTGGCGAAGTTGCCGATGAAAAGCAGGCCGAGGTTTACGAAGTTGCCGTGGCCAGCCAGAAAGCAGCCCTTGCAGCGCTTCGCCCCGGTGTTACCGCAGAAAGCGTGCACGCTGCCTATGCGGAAGTCATCCGCGAGGCCGGCTTTAAATATCCCTTTCGATGCGGGAGAGCTACCGGTTACAGCTATCTGGAAAAGCCGCAATTGGTTTATGGCGATAAAACAATATTGCAACCGGGCATGGTTTTCGCGGTGGATGGCTCGGTCACCGTGGCCAAATCATTCCGCGCCCAGGTGGGCGACAGCTTCATTGTTTCCGAAACCGGTTATGAGCAAATCACCGACCACCCCAAAGCGCTGGAAGACGTCATTGTTTGAATGAGTTTTGACGGCGCGGAAATTCGAAAACCTCACACGCGTGAAATCTTCAATATCTTACGAGGTTGAGCAAAAAATTCCTCGGTGAACGTGAAGCTGGATGGCAGGAAACGTGCAAAGAACGAGGTATATGCATAGTTCGTCTCAACCTTGATCACGCTGCCTCCATTAACGCCAACGCCTGCCGGAAGTTCAGCCGAACCCCCCTGTTGCAGGGGTGACATGTTGTAGCCATCGCTCCAAGCAATCGTCTTCGACCCATTCAGCGCGATGCTGATTGACGTAATCCGCATTTGGATGCTGTTTTCTGGAAACGGTGCGACAATCGCAATGGCGGCGCTGAACACGTTGCTAATATCGTTGTCACTTATAGATTTTACCCGGGCCACAAGATCAGCAACCGTGCTGGTCATTGAGGTAACCTTGCGCTTGGCAATCATTGCATCACCAAGCTCCACCATACCAATGAACAGAAGCACCATTACCGGCGCGGTAAAGGCAAACTCAACCGAAGCTGTGCCTTCCTTACGCTTTACAAACTTAGCAACCAGCTTGAACATATCTCTATCTATCCTGCTAAAACGGCTCGTTCTCAAAAGCCACTGTCCATGAAACAAGGCGTTTATTGTCCGGCATGTTCGCGTAAAACTTGCCAAGAACGGGCGTGTGGATTGGGTACATATAGTAAGCGCGCACAATCACAACGCTACTGGCGGCACCGGGTGAAAAGCCAAATCCGTCCGTGTTGAGAGCAAGGCCGGATTCGGGATCTTCAGGATCTGACGGCTGCACAGGATCGGCCAGGTTTGCTGCCTCGAAATTGTCGAATGTCATCACATCAATATGGAGATCGCCCTGACAATCAACCATCGCGTCAATGTAGTCACAAACCAGAGTCTTGAACTCAACGCTTCCCCCGCCCTCTTTCTGAAACTGTCAAGTGCGGATTTGGCGCGAAGCTTCGATAACTCCGTTCTCCAAAACCAGTGAAGTGAAGATCACCATCGCCACTTCGATGATAGGTATCAGCAGCAAGAAGAATGGCGTCGCGACAAGGCCGAATTCGAGTGCTGCAGTGCTGTCTTTTGACTTGATGAAACGACGGCCTAATCTTCGATAGAGGAATCTCATAAGCCTGGCCCTACTTTCTGATTCTGAGATTGTTCAAGTCAACGCCGATCGCCTTGAACGCAGACCGCAGCTCAGTTCCCGATGGTGAATCGAAATATAAACTCGGATCGGAGGCGCAATTGCGCATCAAGTTTCTCACGGTGTTCGTACTGACCTGGAACGTGATGGTGTAGACCCGGATATTCAGATCATTGAGGGTGTTGCACAACTGCGTTGTCTTGGTGTTCAGCTTGTTGATAACCCCGACTTCGAAATCGGTTTTGCGCTTGTTTGGATCTTCGGAGTTCTTGTCATCGATCGCCATATAATTGGCGTCCATGAAATTATGGATAAAGGCGTCCTTTTCGGACTTTGTCATGTTTTCAGCACCGGTCGCGGCCAGAGCCAATGCTGCTGTGTCAATTGATTGCGACAATCTCTCGCGAACACTCAACGCGCGGTTGAGGTCACAGCAATGCCAGCAGAAAGGATAATTGGCACCAAGGTGAGACCAAAAATCATTGCGACGTTACCCCGGGAGTTTTTCCCGAAGCGTGTCAGTACTTTTGCAATTGACCAGCCAAGTTTCAAAGACATCCGAACGCTCTCCCAAAACATTCTCGTTGGGAAAGCCAACTATCATCCCTTCTGTAAAAGCTGGATGTACTCGGGGAATAAAATTTGTTGAAAGGTTTAAGAGAGTTTTCTGTTCACCATGAAACGCTGGTGCTAACCGGTCAGGTCATGCCATTGCGCGCGGGTAATGCGGTATCCCGGACACTGTTCTGCATACGCTCGGCGCATGCCTTCGTAGTTCATACCGCTTTTTTTCAGCACCTTGCGGGATGTGGCGTTTCCTGGATCGGTCACCGCAACAACATCTTGCAGCGGCGTTTCTTCGAATGCGAATTTCAGCAAACGTGAGCATGCTTCTGTGGCGTAT
>JBPCVY010000151.1:0-7190 GCA_051010055.1 Hyphomicrobiales bacterium
ATCACAGACATTGCATTCTGTTTCAAAATAATTTATTATTGTATCACAATAATTTTTTTTCTCAGAATCGAATTTGATAGGAAGCTTAGTGAGTTCCAATTAGGACCAAGATATGGCAGACACACCAAATTTTAGAACGAAACGGCTTATCACTCTCGTGCGGATTGTAATGGCGGTTTTTTTTGTTTTTTACCGCAGCATTGGCGCTCTCATGGGGCATGGCAATTGCCGGAGACACCGAACAGATTTTCGATTTTTTCCACTGCCAGGAAGCCGGCTCCCCTCCCATGCCCCTCACTGGGTGGCAGATCGCAACCGGCATTGCATTCACAGGGTTTATGCTGGCGAGCATTGGCGTTTTCTTCTGGTCCGTGCACCGGTTTTTCCGCCATGTTTCAAGCGGCGACTATTTCGGCCAAAAGGTAACTGTTCTCATCCGGCGGGTCTCAATCTGCCTGATATGTTTCTGGCTCAGTTTCATGCTCATAGAAGGCGTTTTGCCCTACATCCTGACACTTGGGTTTCCGCCTGAAAAACGCGCGGTGCTCGAAATTGCCATACTTGATCTGGAGGTGATGTTTCTGATTACGGGAATTACGTTCTATGTAATCTCGAAAATCCTGGGCGAGGCCCACGAACTGGTCGAAGAAAACAGGAAATTCATCTAAGCCATGCCAATTATCGTCACCCTTGATGTAATGCTGGCAAGGCGCAAAATGGCGTCGAAGGAACTGGCAGCGCGTGTCGGAATCACTGAAGCCAATCTTTCACTTTTGAAATCGGGCAAGGTGAAAGGCGTGCGGTTCGCAACCCTCCAAGCCATATGCGACGCGCTGGAGTGTCAGCCGGGCGACATTCTCACAAGCGAACCAGACGATAAAGGGTGAAACGGCAAGCCCCGCCAGCAAAAAAAGAAGGCGGGGCGCAGCCAGATTTCAGCACCTAAAATGCACCATGGGGTGGGCGCCGGTTTGCCCAGGGAGCGGCCTCTTCAACCTCATAGGCCAGATGCAGCAATTTCGCTTCTTGCCCATAATCAGCGCTGAACAAGGTGCCAAGAGGCAGGCCATTTTTCGCCCACGCTACGGGCAGCGAAACGGATGGCACGCCGGTTGCGTTATGCAAGGCGGTGAAGTTGACATAGTCGGTCAGAATTTTGCTCATGGCCTCAAAATCACCGACCCGCGGATCCTGGGCGCCGTGCACCTGAGGCGGCTCGCTCACTACAGGCGTCAGGGCAATATCATACTCCTGCAAAAAGGCGCGGTGGTTTGTGCCAAGTTCCGTGAAGTAGCCAAGCGCTTTTTCAACATCTTCCATGGAATGTTTCGTTCCCATCAATGCGCCGACCGCGCGTGTCCAGGGTTCAAAATCACCATCATCCAAATCGCGTCCAGCTTTCTTCTTGGCTTCATCCAAAATGCCCATAAGCCAGACAGACCACACCGCCCAGAAGTGATGCCAAAACTCATCGCCGCTCACCTCAAAGCGTGCCTCTTCGACATTGTGCCCCAGCCCTTCAAGCAGTTTGGCTGCAGCTTGCGTTCCCTCTGCCACGTCTGAATGGGTCTGGGTTTGCGCTTTAACCCAACATTGGTGAAAGCTACCTTCAAACGCTCCTTTGAAGGCCCGGTTATGCGCCCTATAGCCGGAAGGTCTGCATTGTCCTTGCGCTCAAATGCATCGATTACCGTGGCGGTATCGCGAACGCTGCTCGACACGCGGCCGGTATTTACAAGAAGGGATTCTTCATGGCCCTCTTCCCTTGCCCGCGAACATTTAAGCCCAACCAGGCCACATGCCGCAGCCGGCATGCGAATTGAGCCACCGCCATCATCAGCGGTTGCAATTGGCACGAGCCCCGCTGCCACCGCGATAGCTGACCCACCGCTTGAGCCTGCCGGCCCGCGCGCCAGATCGAATGGATTGCGCCCGCGCCCATAAAGGTTGGATTCGGTGCTGGCTATCGAGCCATATTCCGGCGCGTTAGACTGGCCAAGATAGATGGCGCCCGTTTTCTCGAATGCATCGGTCACCGGATCAGAAGCCTCGGCGACTTCAAACGCACGCGCGCGCGATGCCCAGCTGTGTACCTGGCCCTTTTTTGCCATCAGGCACTTCAACAGATAGGGAATTCCGGCAAATGGGCCATCTTCCGGTTTTGCGGTCTTCGCCTGGGCGCGGGTTTGCTCATATGCCTTGATCACAACGGAGTTTAGCTGGCCGTCATAAACTTCAATCCTACGGATTGCCGCTTCGACAAGTTCAACAGCTGAAACCTTTCCAGACTTAAACAACTCTGATTGCGCTGTAGCGTCCAGCCCAACAAAGTCATCGCTTGCCCGGGCAAAAACGGGCACCGAAAAGCGGTTGAAAAACGCAGTTGAAAGCGCGGCTGAACCGCAAAAGCCCAAAAAATTTCTTTTATTCAAATTCCCTCTCCCCGAATTATCTAAAAATACCACAACGCACTTTTTTGCGGCGCACGCACTTCAATTTATGTATTTTATTTACCATTTTATATATGCGGCTTTACATAGGTTTATGTAAATGTTTCAGGCGCCTCAGTTTTTCAAATTACGCGCACCAAATTTGACCACCCACCCTATTTCGCGCGCATGGGCAGTGCCTTGAGGCCGCGGATAATGAGTGAATCGGCCCATTCAAGGTTGCTGTCACCAATTTCCCAGTTCTCAAGGGCTTCCAAAATAGCGGGAAAGCCTATTGCCCCTTCAAGGCGGGCAAGCCGCGCCCCGAGGCAGGTGTGGATGCCATGGCCAAAGTTGATCTGCTTGCGGGCACTTTCCCGTTCAAGGCGCAATTCCTCCGGCGCCTCAAAGACGCGCGGGTCCTGGTTTGCCGCACCGATGAGCACATTCACCCGCGCACCCTCATCCAGCTTATGGTCATAAAGCTCAACCGACTCGTGCAGCACCCGCACCATGGCAACGCTTGGCCCGTCCCGGCGTAAAAGCTCTTCCACCGCATTTGCGACGAACCCCGCATCACTCGCTTTCGCTCTAAATAAGGCGCGCTGTTCCGGTTCACGGTGAAGCGCCAGCATGGAGTTGCCGAACAGTTGGGTTGTTGTTTCATGGCCTGCAAACAGCAGCAATATGCATGATGACAGGAGCTCAGCGGTGGAGAGGGTCTCCTCCCCATCATGGGCAGCAATCAGCGTATCTATAATGGCGTCACCAGGTTCTGCCCGCCGTTGCTCGATCAGTACGGTGAAATATTCCCGCATATCGGCGGTGGCCTTTGCGGCAATGGCATATTTGTCCTCCAAGAGCCGCGAGGCCAGAACGAATGCGGCAATATCATCAGACCAGATTTTGAGCTGACCGACTTCCTTGCGCGGCACACCCAGAATATCGGCAATCACCGTGCCGGGCAGCGGAACCGCAAAGCGGCTGATGAAATCGAACTCCTCTTCATCCTTCAATCCATCCAGGAGTTCGGTGACAATCTTTTCTATTTTCGGCTGCAGGCTGGCTATTGCCTGGGGCGTGAAACCGGTATTCAGGAGCCTGCGCAATCTTGTATGCCGGGGCGGGTCGAGAAACGGCAGCCACAGAAGAAAAACATCGCACAACTCGCGCAAATCTGCTTCATCAACTCCTGATTGGTGGTCAAGAAAGGGCTGAATTCGCGCGGCTGAAAAACGCTGATCGGCAAGCGCTGCACAACAATCATCATACCGGGTAAGGCACCCGCTCTTCAGGCTCGGGTTCCAGACCAGAGGTGTTTCCTCGCGCATGGTTGCCAGATGGGGAAAAGGGTCGGCAATCACTTCGGCGCATTGAAATCCACATTGCTTTGAAAAGAAACAGACACGTCAAAACCACCTCCGTTCTATATCCGCAGTAGTAGATCAGCATCCAATTTGATGGGATTGCTTTTAAACAGTTCAATCAAATTGGATTAAGCTGATCGGCTTAAAAAACGAGCAACTTTATCCAACCTCTCTGAAACCTATAAAATTCAGAGTGATCGGATGTTGCTCTTGCAAACTTTCGCGCTTTGCCACTTCCCCTGTCAACATGCGGCGCTAAGATGCTGGGGCGTACCAAATTGCACCTGTGAGCCCCGCCAATGGCATCATCTGATCCTCTTTTGCAGCCTTACCAGCTGAAACATCTCACATTGCGCAACCGGTTCATGTCCACCGCCCATGAGCCGAACTATCACCATGACGGCATGCCTAAAGAGCAATACAGGCTCTACCATGTGGAAAAGGCCAAGGGCGGCATCGCCCTTACCATGACAGCCGGTTCAGCCATCGTATCACCGGATTCCCCGCCCGCATTCGGCAATCTTCATGCCTACCGGGACGAAATTGTCCCGTATATGAAGCAGCTCACAGACGAAGTTAAAGAACATGGCTCTGCGGTGATGATCCAAATCACCCATCTTGGCCGGCGCGGCAACTGGAACCACTCAGACTGGCTGCCCGTGCTTGCCCCCTCGCCCGTGCGCGAGCCCGCCCACCGTTCTTTTCCAAAGGAAATTGAAGACTGGGACATAGAGCGCATTATCAAAGACTATGCGGTCGCTGCCCAGCGCATGAAAGAAGGCGGCATGGATGGCATCGAGTTTGAGGCCTACGGCCATTTGATGGATGCATTCTGGTCGCCGGAGATAAACTTGCGCGAGGATGAATATGGCCCGCAAAACCTGGACAACCGGCTGCGCTTTTCCTTTCGCGTTATTGATGCGGTGCGTGATGCTGTAGGCCCGGATTTCATTGTGGGCGTGCGGCTGGTGTGTGATGAAATCTGGGAGCGCGGTATCAGCCGTGAAGATGGCGTCGAAATTGCCCAGCGGCTGGTGGCTACCGGCAAGGTGGATTTCCTGAACGTAATCCGCGGGCGAATAATTTCCGATGCCCAACTCACCAAGGTTATTCCTGTCAGCGGCATGGCGAGCGCGCCGCATCTGGATTTTTCAGGCGAAGTGCGCCAGGCAACAAAGTTCCCGGTTTTTCATGCTGCCCGCATTGGCGATGTGGCAACTGCCCGCCATGCCATTGCTGAGGGCAAGCTGGATATGGTGGGAATGACCCGCGCCCATATTGCCGACCCCTACATTGCCGCCAAAACTGCCGCCGGCAAAGAGCATGAAATCCGCCCCTGTGTTGGCGCCACCTATTGCCTGGACAGGATTTATGAGGGCCATTCCACCTTGTGCATCCACAATGCGGCAACCGGGCGTGAGGCAACGATGCCGCACATTATCTCCCGCACCCATGGCCCGCCCAAAAACATTGTGATTGTGGGCGCGGGGCCGGCAGGCCTTGAAGCTGCCCGCGTGGCGGCAGAACAGGACCACGGCGTTACTCTGTTCGAAGCCTCAAACAATCCGGGCGGGCAGATAAAGCTCGCAACCAAGCTTAAACGGCGCGCTGAACTCATCGGCATTGCTGACTGGCGCGCTGAGCGCTGCGAGGCGCTTGGAGTGACGTTAAGGTTCAACACTTACGCGGAGCCTGAAGATATACGTGCGCTGTCGCCTGATGTGGTGATTGTCGCAACCGGGGGAATACCGCAGACACCGCCGCTGGATAATGGTGAAGAGCTGGCGGTTTCTACCTGGGATATTCTCTCCGGCGATACGAAACCTGCCGAGAGCGTTTTGCTGTTCGATGATAATGGCCAACACCCAGGGCTCACTGCAGCTGAGTTCATCGCCCGCGCAGGTTCGGATATGGAAATCGTTACCCCGGAAAGGTTTTTCGCGCCAGATGTGGGTGGGCTCAATTACACCCCCTATGCCCGCGCCTTTCATGAAACCGGAACGGTGGTCACAATCAGCACCTATGTGCGCGCCCTTGAACGGCGGGGCAACAAGATTGCTGCCACGCTCTATAGCGACTTTACCGAAACGGATGTGGGCGAGCGCCTGGTTGACCAGGTTGTAGTGGAATATGGAACCCGCGCCCACGATGAGCTCTATTTTGCTCTCAAGGAAGAAAGCACCAACCGTGGCGAAGTTGACCATGGCGCACTGATTGAAGGGCGCCCGCAGTCAATTTCCACCAACCCGGAAGGCGCATTTCAACTGTTCCGCATCGGTGATGCGGTCGCCTCGCGCAATATTCACGCAGCCATCTATGATGCGTTGCGCCTGGTTAAAGACTTCTAGCCTGTCCCCAGGCATTTTTCTTTTGGCCAATCAGTGTTTTTTCCACAATTACGCACCTGCGGTAAGTATTTGCCATTTATAGACAAACCGGCATCTTGTGGAGGGGGTGTGGACAACTGAATTTTGACTGATGACAAGACCCGGCAAGCAAAGCAAAATGAGTTTGTAAGGTTAATCAGGGTCTCGGGTTGGTGTACCGAAACATTGCTGGTTTATCTTACTAGCCTGGGTCAGTCAGGTCGGTCAGATTTGTTGATTGCTTCGGCAAACAATAGATAGGTCCAACTGGTGCGGGAGAGAAAAGTAAGGGAGGTCCTTGGATTTCCCATGCATTTTTCAAACGGATCGGCTGAAGCGGGACGACGGGGAAAGACTTCGGTTTTTTCTAATCGTTTTGTGGAAAGCAAGGCTAACCATTCACCAGGGCTTCTTCCTGGGCGGGGACAGTTGGGCTTTCGGGTCCACACCGTTCCCGTCAGGGAGGCGATGAAGCTGTGAACGGCGGTAACCGTTAAAACAGTGAAAGGGTTCTTGATCGCATAGGGCTTGCCCAATGGTTCAAGTTCCGCCCGTCTCCTTAGGGCCGGTTATCAGCTTGCTGATAGTAAGGTGTTGGACAAGGGATTGCGCCGTATCGCTCAGGTTTGCGCATATGCCTGTTTGTTCACCCCGCGTGAATTTTCAGGTGCGTTTCCGAGGCAACGGCGAAAAGGTGCGGAATGGTTCGCCGTTCCGCACTTTTTCTTTTTGGGCTTCTATAAGGCTCTTCTAATTCACAAAAACAGCCAGCACAGGATTTGTAACCGCCCCTGCGGCAAGGGATGCGAATGTGCATTGCATGGCTCGGGTGCGGAAACGCAAATCTTCCTTCTCTTGCAAGAACCCATAGGCATGGATTGCCCTGCCCGCCAAGAGCACGGCGCCGACAACGAGAACCCACCATGCAGGCGCGCCCTGAATTTCCATCAGCGCCATCAGCAAAAGCGCCATTGGGGTGTATTCGGAAAAGTTAGCCTGCGCACGCATGGCGCGCTGAACCTTGGGAT
>JBPCVY010000152.1:0-26282 GCA_051010055.1 Hyphomicrobiales bacterium
GCCCTGGCCTTGCTGGGGAACGGCGGAAATGGGCCATCCAGGCACGCCGAACCTGTATGATCCGTCAATGCCGGTGGCGGAAGGTGGACTCAACTTCCGTGCCCGTTTCGGCGTCAAGGCGCCGGACGAGTGGGGTGGTGAGAACCTGCTTACCGAAGGCTCGAATGAAGGTGTGTCATACCCTGTCGGTAATGAGCTGAAGGGTGGACATCCGGAATTCACCATGGCGATGCTGCAGAAGCTCGGGTGGGACAAAGACCTCACCGATGACGAGCGTGCTGCCATCGACAAGGTTGCTGGTGAAAAAACCAACTGGAAGACCGACCTTTCCGGCGGTATCCAGAGGGTCGCCATCCAGCATGGTTGCGCTCCGTTCGGCAACGCCAAGGCCCGCGCTGTGGTGTGGACGTTCCCGGATCCAATACCGATCCACCGCGAACCGCTCTATACGCCGCGCCGCGACCTATTGCCGAAATACGCCACCTATGAGGACAAGCAGGCCTACCGCCTGCCGACCCGTTATGCCTCAATCCAGAAGAACGACTTTTCGAAGGATTTCCCGACAATCCTCACGTCAGGCCGTTTGGTGGAATATGAGGGTGGTGGTGATGAGTCACGGTCAAACCGCTGGCTCGCAGAGTTGCAGCAGAACATGTACGTGGAAATCAACCCGACCGATGCCAACAATGCAGGCATAAAGGACGGGGAGATGGTCTGGGTGCATGGACCAGAAGGGGCCAAAGTGAAGGTCATGGCCATGGTGACCGAAAGAGTTGCCGCTGGCGTTGCCTTTATGCCCTTCCACTTCGGCGGGCACATGCAGGGCGTCGACTTGCGCGATAAATATCCGCAAGGGGCCGATCCATATGTGCTTGGTGAGGCATCGAACACGGCGCAAACCTACGGGTATGACTCCGTGACACAGATGCAGGAAACCAAGGCCACACTGTGCCGCATTGAGAAAGCGTAAGGAGATCCACAATGGCAAGAATGAAGTTCCTTTGTGATGCCGAGCGCTGCATTGAATGCAATGCCTGCGTCACGGCCTGTAAGAACGAGCATGAGGTGCCATGGGGTGTGAACCGCAGGCGCGTCGTCACCATCAATGACGGCAAGCCGGGTGAACGGTCCATTTCGGTGGCCTGCATGCATTGTTCGGATGCACCCTGCATGGCGGTGTGCCCTGTGGACTGCTTCTATCAGTCCGACCAGGGCGTGGTTCTGCACAATAAGGACCTGTGCATCGGTTGCGGTTATTGCTTCTATGCGTGCCCGTTCGGTGCGCCACAATATCCGCAAGTGGGCAATTTCGGTTCCCGCGGCAAGATGGACAAGTGCACCTTCTGTGCTGGTGGACCGGAAACCGACATGTCGGACAATGAGTTCAAAAAGTATGGCCGCAACCGGCTGGCGGAAGGCAAATTGCCGCTTTGCGCCGAAATGTGCTCAACAAAAGCACTGCTTGCCGGCGATGGCGATCAGGTTTCGAACATTTACCGCGAGCGCGTTATTGCCCGCGGATTTGGTTCGGGTGCCTGGGGCTGGGGCCGTGCTTATCCGGGCTCCGGGTCGTAACAGGCCTGAGACAGCAAAAATTGGGGCGGCGCGCATGGTTTGCGCCGCTCCGAACCCTGTTGTTTTGTGACAATGCACGTGAGAAAATCATTTTATTGGCGCCAGGCGTGATTTTGGCGGCACCTTTAGACTATGCGGGGTTGTGAGTAACCATTGAGTATCTGACATGGGTTGGAACCCATTTATGGCTGGAGGGGAAGATGAGCCGCATCTCAATAGCAAGGGCGGCCGGGATGATTTGTGTAGTGGCGTTTGCGCTTGCAGCCGCTGGCTGCTGGGAAGACCGGGCACACAAGCCGACAATTAAAAAGGGAATCTATCCCGGTGAACCGCAACCGCAACTGAGCGATGAGAAGCTTAAAACTTTGCAAGAGCGCACGAACATTCAACGCGGCGGCAATATATAAAAGATGCGGACAGCGATGGAGGATTTGTGATGACCGGTGTTTTCAGTTTAGCGCGGGTGCATCTGGTGATCGCCCTGGTGGTTGGTTTGTTCATTTTGGCCGCCAGCCCGGTGGTGATCCACACAGAAGTTCAGGCTTCAACGCAAAATGCCGTCTCAACGCCTGGCCTGCCGGCCCAGCATGAGTTCTGGCAAGATGTGCGCAAAGGGGCGGCTGGCACGGTCGCCGGCGGCAATCCCGCCGCAGGACAGCTCATCCAGTCGGAAGGCGAATATTGGCGCTATCTCCGCAATGGCCCGATTTCCAAATATGGCGCCATGGCTATTTTGGGCATGTTCTTGCTGTTGTGCCTGTTCTATCTCCTGCGCGGGCGCATCAAGATTGAGCGGGGATGGTCCGGATGGACAATTGAACGCTTCAACAATATCGAGCGCTTTGGCCACTGGCTGCTTGCCGGCTCGTTCATCATTCTAGGGCTTTCGGGGCTCAACATGCTTTATGGCAAGCACGTGCTTTTGCCTGTGCTTGGGCCTGAGGCATTTGCCATGCTTACCCAGATCGGCAAGTACCTGCATAATTACCTGTCGTTTGCATTCATGCTGGGACTGGTGATTGTGTTCGTTCTGTGGATCAAAGACAATTTCCCGAGCCTCGCCGACCTTAAATGGCTGGCGGTTGCGGGCGGCTTGTTCACCAAGGGTAGCCATCCGCCAGCGAAGCGGTTCAATGCCGGCCAGAAGATCATTTTCTGGCTTGTGATCCTCGGCGGTATTTCCATCAGTCTTTCCGGCCTGGCGCTTATGTTCCCGTTCCAGTTCAACCTGTTTGCCAAGACCTTTGGCGTGCTCAACACTATCGGCTTTGATTTCCCGACCCAGGTGACGCCGTTGCAGGAACTGCAATTGTCCCAGCTTTGGCACAATATTGCGTCCATTTTCATGATCTGCGTCATCCTTGCGCACATCTATATCGGTTCGGTCGGTATGGAGGGCGCGTTTGCCGCCATGGGTGAGGGGCGTGTGGATTTGAGCTGGGCGAAAGAGCACCACAGTCTGTGGGTTGAGAAGCTGGAAAAGGAGGGAAACCTTGATCTGCGCGAAGCAGAAGAAGAACCCGAAGCTTCAACCCAACCCGCCGAATAATGCGGCGAGCTTCTGAGCGTTATGAAACCCAGTTCAGGCAAATGCCTTAAGCGCGTGATATTGGTGCTTGCAGCACTTTGTGCTGGCCTTTTTGCGCCAGCAGCACAAGCGCGCGACTGGGTTGGCCACGGCGGGCCGGTAAAATCGGTCGCCATTTCGCCTGATGGCGCCCACGCCCTTTCGGGAAGCTTCGACTACTCCATGATTTACTGGGATATCTCGAAAGAAAACCCTGAAGTGGTGACGCGTTTTGATGACCACGAAGCAGCTGTGAATTCGGTTGCCTTCCTGCCCGGCGGCAAGCGGGCGATAACCGCCAGCGATGATGGAAATGTCGCACTGTGGGATTTGCAAAACGGCAAACTTATAAAGCGGTTCAACGGTCACACCCATAAAGTGGTGAAAATCGCTCTTTCAAGCGATGGCGGAAAAGCGGTATCGGCTGCCTGGGATCGCACAGCGCGCATCTGGAACCTGAACGAACAAACGGCAGGCCCGGTTCTGAAAGGCCACTCAAACACCATCAACGATGCGGCCTTTTCCCAAAGCGGAAAGTTTGTGTTCACGGCAGGCTATGACGGAGCTATCCGCCAGTGGCACACAGATGATGGTTCGCTTGAACGCATTATCTACAAGCACGGCTGGGGTGTGAACGTATTGCGAGTTTTGCCGGGGGACAAAGAAATCTTGTTCGGCACCCTGGATGGCTTTGTCGGCGTGCTCGATATTTTCCGCGGTGAAGTCACCACCATTCTGAGGCCCTATGAGCGCCCGGTTTTGTCGCTGGTCGTCGACCCGGCCCTTGATATGGCCGCTGTCGGCGGCGGCGATGGCCGCATAACCGTGTGGGAACTGTCAACCTGGCGGGAGAAGTACGTGCATGAGAACCCATACGGGCCCGTATGGGCGCTGGCCTTCGCAAAAGACGGCAAGCATGTTTACTACGCGGGGCTGGATGACAATGTGCACCACTGGCAGCTTGAACCTCTGAAACCGTTTGAGCTGGCGAAGGGGCAAATACCGCGCCGGTTCCAGCTCAAGGACGGCATAGGGCTCGGCGCACGCCAGTTCGCCCGCAAATGCTCAGTCTGCCACACACTCACCGCTGAAGGAGCAAACCGGGCAGGGCCGACGCTTTATAAGCTTTTCGGGCGCAAGGTGGGCACAGTAAAGGGGTACAACTATTCCCCCGCCCTGACGGGCAAGAACTTTGAGTGGAACGAGGAAACGATCGGGCAATTGTTTGCTATCGGCCCGGAGAATTTTGCCCCCGGCACTAAGATGCCGCTGCAAAAGATGAGCAATGCGAAAGAGCGCAATGCGCTGATAGCATTTTTGAAAAAAGCGAGCGAAACTGGTAAACCAGCAGAAGATGCCTATACCCGTTTCGGGCATATAGAGAGTTTGGGAGGCTCGCAATGAAAGCATTTGTCATGGCGATGATCGCGATGGCCGTGATCGGCGTCGGCGCCAGTATGGTGCTGAACAAAATGTCGTCCTGGTCGTCACAGCAGGCTTTTGCATCAAACTCGGTGCGCATAAACTGAAGCAATTCCCGTTCATAGTGCCGCGCGCTGCAACCGCGGGCCTTGCGCTCGTGTTCGTGGCATTATCGGCTCATGCCGCCGGGGCCATTGAAACGGCAGTCGCTGAGCGTGCTATGGCGTCGGTGGTTTCAGTAATTGCCAAGGGCGACAGAAAAAATATCAGCCCCGATGAACCGGAAGGTTCCGGTGTGGCGGTGCTTGACGGGCGGCACATTCTCACAGCTCTGCATGTTTTTAATCTTGCCGACGATATTCGCGTGCGCACTTCTGATGGCGAAATTCTCAAGGCAAAGGTTCTGGGCCGCGACAGGGCGAGTGATCTCGCGCTTTTGCACATTGAACGCGCCTTGCCTGTATTGGATGCAGGTGGCGATCCGGGGATTGGAACTCGGGTATGTGCCATCGGCAATGCGTTCGGCCTCGGTCTGGCGCTCAGCTGCGGCACAGTATCGGCGGTGCACCGGGCCGATACGGGGTTTAACCCGGTAGAGGATTTCGTACAGACGGACGCTGCCGTAAATCCCGGCGCATCGGGCGGGGCGCTGATTGATGAAAAGGGCAGGCTTGTAGGCTTTCTCTCTGCAATTTTCACAAAGTCTGCCGATGCCAATATCGGCGTCAACTTTGCCATTTCCGAACCGCTTGGCATGAAGGTTGCGCGGGGCTTGCGCGACAACGTTAAAATGGCCTGGAATTTCGGCGGCGCCATATTGAAACAAGTGCCTGCAAAAGGCGCGCCCGGGCGTTTGGGAGGGCGGATTGTGCGGGTGTCAAAAGACACACCTGCCGATAAAGCAGGTTTGCAGATTGACGATATCGTCTATTTTGCCGGTGAGCGCCGCATCAGAAAGCCACGGGATTTTTATTCCGTAATGGCCAGAATGATCAGAGGCGACAGTGTGCCGGTTTTGTTTGAGCGTAATGGCGAAGGGATGACGGCGACACTTAAATGGGCGAGTGACAACAACCGAAAAAGGAACAGGGAATGGATAGTGATAAGTTCAACATGTCGATGCGCAAGTTTCTCAAGCAAGTCGGCGTGACATCGCAGCAGCAGATTGAAGATGCGGTAAGGCAATCAGGAAAGGATTCCGGGACCGTTTCCTTGAAAGTGGTTCTTACCGGCGGTGACATCGGCCTTGAGCATGTGGTCAAAGGCGAGATTGAGCTAGATTGATGCCGCAAATGTTGCACTGACATGCATCTCCCGGACCCGACATTTCCTCCGCTGTTAAGTGGCCATGCGGTGAAGGCCCCTGAACGGGCTTTTGAAAGCGCGTGTGCTGCAGCCGGTTTTGGCGATGCCGGGGCAGGTGATGTGTTTTGGGCGCGTGATACGGCGCAAATGGACTGGGCCATTGTTCTGGAGCCTGAGGTTTCCGCCGCGCAGGCCCAGCAAATGCTCATCCTGGGCCAGGCCGCATTTGCTGACGCATTCGGCGCGGTGGCCCCGCCGGAAGTGGGCGTTCATTTCCGCTGGCCTGGAACAGTGCTGATAAACGGGGCAAAGGCCGGCATCGCGCGCATTTGCATGGGGTCTGATTTGGAAGATGGGTGTCCTGCATGGATGGTTATCGGACTTTCCATAAACATCCGCCGCAAGGGGGGCACTGATGAGCCTGGCGATGTGCCCGATGAAACTGATTTGATGGAGGAAGGTTGCGGGGATGTTGACCGCACCCAGCTTGTGGAATCGCTTTCGCGCCATTTCATGAACCGGGTGCATGAGTGGCACGAAGATGGGTTCCGCCCTGCCCATGAAACCTGGACAAGCAAGGCCGAAAATGCGGGCGAAGAAGTTGAGCTCAATTGGTCGGGCGAAAAGCGTGCTGGAACGCTTCTTACCATCGATGATGAAGGCAATCTCATTCTCAAAAATGACACTCAGACAATTGCGCTAGCGCTTGATGAGTATGTTGAACATCCGGAGGCGCGCCAATGAAATTTTTGCGCGTCATCATGTTTGATGAAAGTGACAGGTCCGTTTTCGAGCGGGCAGCAGAGCCCGACGAGTGGGCGGTATCTGGTGCGTTCGCGTTCGTTGAGCTGGAAGATGACATGTTTGCCGGGAAAACACGCCAGGCATTCGCCAATGGATTTATGGGCGTCGAAACATTCGGGCGCTCAACGTTTGCATTTGTGGCGGAAATGACAGCTGAAGATGAGAAAAAAGTGCTCACCGGCCTGGCCGAGCATTTCGTTGCTGACTATGGCGCGCCATCGGTTGAAGAGGCATTGCCCGTGGCCCATGATGAAGTGAAATTCGTGCGAGAACTATGTTCGGAAAAACCGATCAACACGGTTTTCACCGTGCGCCGGACGCGCGGCGATGATGGCACAATTCGAGAAGAGTTCCGCGAAATCACGCCGCCAGATCAGCAACCGCGCCACACGCGCATCTGGGAGGTTGTGGAAGATGAAGCCTGAACGGGCGAAGGCGCCAGAGTTTTGGATTACATCAGGCGTGCATTTGCTTGACCGCGATGAGCGCGGTGCGCTGGTGGCAACGCCCGATTTCATTCGCGCCTATTTTTCGCGCCCGGAACTGGCGCCGGTTGAAGAATCCTGCGAAGCGGAAATTGCTTTGTTTGAGAGCGTTATGAATGACCCCTTGCAAAAGGTGGACGCCTCCCGGGTCTCCGCCATGCTTGACGGGGATGCCCAGGACAATTACCGGATCATGCTGGCCTTTCGCGACCTGCTGGTGGACAAAGGCTCCCTTGAAGCGACCTATCTCGCGATTATCAGGGGCGAGGTGGGATTTCTCATCCCGCCGCTTTTCACCGACCAGCTTGTTCACGCGATTTTGCGCAATGTGCTGGAGGGTGAAACTGATCCCATGAGGCTCAGGGCCGCTGAGCTGTTCTTCCGCGATCAGAATGTCTCCACCGATGACGGCCGAGTGATGCTGGCCGATGATGAAATCGTTGAAATGGTGGCGGAAACCGGCGGCATGGGCGGGCTTGGGCAGTTGCTGAAGGAAGCCAATACACCAATGAAGCAGGTCGAGCTCGATGTGCTCTTAGATGACAATAAACACATCTACTGGGAACGTTCGGACAGATTCGATACGGTTATTGATTTTCGTTTCACCCAACCGGCCTTGGATGCATTTGCCCGGGTTGTGGAAAGCTGGATTGATCACTTTTTCCGCACATCCGTGCGGGTGCAACCCATGCAGAGGATCGATGATGAAAAGTGGCGCTGGCACATAGGTCTTGATTCAGAAGCAACGCGCATTTTGAACAGCCTTTACCGGGGAGAAAAAATCGGGCCGGAGGATATGGAACATGTCATCGGCCTTTTTCGCATGACATTTGAGGATGCAGATGTGGTGCATCCGGATGTGCGCGGAAAGCCGGTATATCTTGCCGTTGCCAAGAACGCGCACGGCAAGCTTAAATTGAAGCCGCAAAATCTGCTTGTGAACCTGCCATTGGCGGGAGGGGGATGAGGATGGGTGCAGATAAGATAATCGCTGGGATTCTGGCGCTCTTGTGTGTCGCCGGGCTCATCTATTTGAACTGGCTGTCTTTAACGCCGGGTGGCAAGGTCGAAGAGGGAGCAGCGCTTAACCCCGAATATGTGAAGTGCCGCACACAGAGGCTTGCCGATGTCACAAGAATGAAAAACGAAGGGCTTATTGATGAAGCCAAGTTTGAACAGTTCTCAAAACGGGCCGTCGATCTTTGTGCTGCTCAATACCCGCCGGAAAAAAAGTAACTTCACTCATCTCCATTGATGAGAAAATCATCTGAGGTGAGCTTGGTGCGGGCACCGCCTGCTTTTGCTGCTTTTTCTTCTTCCAGATAGTCCTCGGTGCGCACAACCTTCGGGCGCTCACCGGCTGCGAACGGGTCGTTTGCCGAATTTGCCTGATGCTCAATGCGGCACAAATCGCACATTTTGATGAGATCTGCTGCCTCAGCTGTTTGGAACATTGAGTGCTTGCCGGCAAGTTCTGCGGAAATGCGTTCAATCGCGCTTTTGGTTCCGAAGGGCTTGCCACATGAAATGCACTCAAACGGTTCTTCTTCATTCAGAATGATCGGTGAAAGCGCCTCGTTGGAGAAGTTGAACCGCGGCTCAAGGGTAATGACGCTTTCAGGGCACGTGTTGCGGCACAGGCCACACTGCACGCACGCCAGTTCTGTGAAGCTGATTTGCGGACGGTCGGGGTTATCTGAAATTGCCCCCATCGGGCATGCTGAAACGCACGAAAGGCACATTGTGCAGCCGGCCTGGTCCACCTCGATGCGCCCATAAGGGGCGCCTGCCGGTAGAGCAATTTGCTCCTGGCGGCTTTTGCCGGCCTCGTTCAGTAACCCTAATGCTGTGCGCGCCGTCTCGCGCTTGTTGTTGGATGCGGCGAAGCCTTGCGGGTTTGGTGCGGACGCAGGCGCCAATTCCCATAGTTGGCTTTCAACCATGTCCGGGTCTGCATCTTCAGCAAACGCGATGCGGTTTTCATCGCCATACCCCATGGCATCAATCATGGCGGTTGTAAGTTTTGCTTGGAACTTGAGCGCGTCCAATTCGCTGAGCTTTTTTGGATCGCATAGAAAAACCAGCGAAGAGGCGCCACTTGCAAAAGCGCCCGCCATCCAATCATGCCCGATTTGGGAGACTTCATTTACGGCGAATGGAATGACATGAGCCGGAAGCCCTTTGCCGAACCGCGCGATTGCTGCAATCATATCCGCGCCGTGGCGTTCATCATGGACAAGCAGAATCGGAGATTTGCCGCCTGCGCCAAGATAAACCTGCAACAGTTTCTGAACCCTTTCGGTTAAATCATCGCGGCGGGGCATGGCGTAAGAAACCGCACCGGACGGGCAAGCGGACGAGCAAGCACCGCACCCACCGCAAACGATGTGGTCAATCTCTACTGTATCGCCAGCCGATGTAATGGCTGCTGCCGGGCACACATCTATGCAGCGATTACAGCCTGGCTGATTGCTGCGTGAATGGGCGCAGATTCCGGGGGCATAGGAAACATAGAGGGGCTTTTCGAATTCCCCTACCAGGTCAGCTGCCTCGAACATGATTTCAGCAATTGCTGCCCGGTTGCCCGGCTCAGCGCGGAAGTAACCATCGCGCCGCTCGTGGCCGGCAAACATCGGGTCACGCCCTGATATGTCGATGATGATGGCGCAGGTGGAAGATGCGCCATCGCGGGCCATCACAAACTCCATTGCCGAGCGTGACGATGCAACAGCCGGCGCATAGCCGTTCACAACGATTTCAAAAGCGCCAAAATGCCCGCTGGCCCCGGCAATCTCGCCCTTGTGGATAGGAACATCGGCAACCGTCGGCGGTATGACATCGTCGCCATCGCAAAGAACAACGGAGACATTTAGTTTCGGCGCAAGCTTGCGGGCAACATCCAGCGCCTCTTGTCCTGCGCCATAGACAAGGCACACGCCATCAGAAGAAATTGGCACCGCACCGGGCTGGGCGATATCCAATACTGCTTCAGCTAAAAGAGCTGCGATTTTGGGACCAGCCTTTGCACTTTCGTCTGACCAGCCTGCGCGTTCGCGGATATTGGTGAAGCGAATATCGCCGCTATGCCTTGCCTCATCTGCTAATTCGCGGAAAAGAGGCGCTTCCTGCGTGCAAGCAACTAACAAGTCCTCACCGCTTTTTAAGGCATCTGCAAATTGCGGGGTCTCAGTGCGGCACAAATGGGAGCAAAGCTTAGGATTGCCGTCAGCGCCCAAAGCATTCGCAATGAACTTGCCGTCAAGCTCCATTGTTTTTTCGCACGAGCACACCAAAACGTGCCGGTTACCAAACTTCATAACGCCATGCCCTGAGAATTTTCCTCTTCCTGCAGATTAAGTTAAACTGCTCATCTGCCAAGTGTCATTTCATTCTATGGTTTGACGTATACATTGGAATGGTCGAAATTGCATCTCTTGCGAGGAAAGAGATGGTCAACAGATCCGACAGTCTGCCGCTGGGTATTGTCCTGGAACGCCGGGAAAGTGATCACCCGTGGCTGGAGCATGAATGGGCCTTTGTGGCAGTGATACCCGGTGCGCCGGAAATTGATGGCCTTCGCGAGTTACGCAAGAACGGTGGCGCCACGCAATTTCATGCCGCAACCTTGGAGTTGGAGCTTCACCGGGCCGAGGCGGAGGCTTATCAATATAATCTAACCTCGCCGGAACCGTCACTTTTTGTGGTGCTGCGGGAAGATGAAGAAGAAGAAACCGGCAGCCCGATTGAGGCCGCGTTGGTAACGGCAAGCCCTTATGAAGCACAGGATTATTTGGATTCCTCGGAAGATATTGTCGAGCGCATCCTCATGCCTGAAGACATCAAGAAATGGGTGGAGGAGTTCGTCGACACTCATTTCGCTCCGCAGCCGTTCAAGAAGCGCAAGCGTGACCGGGTGAGGACGGAAGAGTACAAGTTCGGCCAGGAATCCATTGTCGATGTGCGAAAGCGCATGGCGGCAATCAGCAAGAATGAAGATGGCAACAATGTCTAGAGGCGGAAAATCAGACGATATCTTGTCGCGCTGGGCAAGGCGCCGCGAAGCTGTTGCTAAGGAAGAAGAACAGGCGGCAGCGAAGGCTGAAGCCGATGCGGCAGTGCAGGAACCTGAGACTGAAGAAGAAGCGATGGCTCTTTTGCAGGAGCAAGACCCTGAACTGGCGGAAAAGATTGCCGAAGTAGATTTCGACAAACTCACATTTGAAGACGATTTCACAATCTTCATGTCCCACAAGGTGCCGGACATTATTCGCCGCCGTGCCCTCTCGAAGCTGTGGTTGTCTGATCCTTTGCTCGCTAACCTAGATGGGTTGAACGACTATGACGAAGACTTCAAGGCGTCCGCCGAACTTGTGAAAGTGATCAAAAGCGCCTGGGAGCCGGGCAGGGGATATGCCCGCGAGGAGGAAAAGCCAGAAGAGGATGTTTCCGCAGAAGATGCAGAAGAGGTTACGGCGGGAGCTGATGAGGCTGCGTCTGTTGATGAAGAAGCAGCAGAAACTGTTGCCGAACCGGACGAAGAAACTGGCGCCGAGACGGGCGGGAAATCCACCGCCTAAAGAGTGTCGTCGGCCAAATGTTGACGTAGAAAATCCATGTACTCGGCCGCCATTGCTTCCACAAACTCTTCGTGATTTTCCACGTTCAATACCGATTTGGCCACATGTGCATTGTAGCGTGCTGCGGCAAACAGAAATGCCATATGAAGCTGGGTTGCCTGAACAGTTCTGTTGTGGCGGTTTGCAAGATCAATGAAGCTGTCAGCCACCTTTAGGAACCCGGCAGTATCCATCTCCCCTTCAGCGCGCGCTGCACGGCGTTCTTTGCGGTTCGGTTTCTTCTCATCTTCCACAGGCTGGGCTCCTTGCGTCTTGGTCTTCTTTCAAAGTTTTCATCATATATGATCTAGCAATTTTGTTATCCAGCACGCCACAAATATACCGTTTTAGACAAAAGAAATGCCGTTTGATGGTTTGACGTAGCAAAAAATGAAGTTATTCTTCGGAAAACAAAAAAATGCCGATGAGGGACGGGAACGCGATTTCGCATCAGTTGAAAAAAGAACGGCTGGTCAACAGCTTACTTTTGTGAAACGGTTTGAAATTCAATCAGGAAACCCCGGAGAAAACTGGGGAGAGAGTTCAGGGGCGTTACATGGCTACAGAGGCCGCTACAGACAAACCAAGTGTCCAGTTTGTCAATGTGCAAAAGAGCTATGACGGGGAGATCCTCGTCGTTAAAGACCTAAATCTCGATATCGCAACGGGTGAATTCTTGACCATGCTTGGGCCATCGGGCTCGGGCAAAACAACCTGTTTAATGATGCTGGCCGGGTTTGAACCGGCCACCCATGGCGAGATTTACCTTAATGGACGCCCTATCAACAATGTGGCCCCGCACCGGCGCGGTATAGGCATGGTGTTCCAGAACTATGCACTATTCCCGCACATGACGGTTGCAGAGAACCTTGCGTTTCCGCTGACAGTGCGGAATATGAGCAAGGCTGAGATCGAAGAAAGGGTACAGAAAGTCCTCGACATGGTCGAGCTTGGCGCTTTTGGCGCACGGCGGCCTGCGCAACTATCGGGCGGCCAGCAGCAACGTGTTGCTGTAGCCCGCGCGCTGGTGTTCGAACCTGATCTGGTGCTTATGGACGAGCCGCTTGGCGCACTGGACAAACAGCTGCGCGAGCAGATGCAGTACGAGATCAAGCACATCCATGAAAACCTTGGTGTAACGGTTGTTTATGTTACCCACGACCAATCCGAAGCGCTTACCATGTCGGATAGGGTGGCTGTGTTCAATGACGGGATTATTCAGCAACTGTCATCACCAGATGAACTGTATGAGCGGCCAACATCCAGTTTTGTCGCCCAGTTCATTGGAGAAAACAACAAGCTCCATGGCAAAGTTGATAAAATCGATAAAAACGGCATTTGCCAGATCACCCTGAACGACGGACAAAGGGTGAAGGCGCTTGATGTCAACACGGATGGCGCCGGGAATGCGACCACCTTGTCATTGCGCCCAGAACGGGTGGTAATCGATCCAAAACGCGGTACGGTTCCGAATATCCTGAATGCCCAGATTGAAGAGCTGATCTATCTGGGCGACCATATTCGCACGCGCATGAAAGTGGCTGGTGATGATGAGTTCATCGTAAAGATTCCCAACAATGCCGGCCATCAAACTCTTGCGGAAGGCTCAAAGGCCAAAATTGGCTGGGAAACGGAGGATTGCCGCGCGCTGGATCCACTTGCGTTTTAAGCTGTGATGCAATCGATAACTGGGATGGACACGCCGGCAAACTGAATAAGAACCAAAAAAAGAAGAATTTGGGTGGAACCAAACCGCTTGTGTGGTTGATGATGAGAGAAAACAAGGGATGAAGACAGGAAGGTTTAAAGCTCTGCTTTGCAGTGCCGCGTTTGCGCTCGCATTGAGCGCCGGGACCGCCCTTTCTGCCGAGGCCGTTACGGTCATTTCAATGGGCGGCTCTTACACCAAAAGCCAGGTAAAGGCCTTTCACGAACCCTTCGTGGCGAAAACCGGCGCCAAGATTAATTCTGTCGATTACAATGGCGGCCTTACGGAAGTGAAGGCCCAGATCGAAGCCGATAATGTTATCTGGGATATCGTTGACGTTGAACTTTCCGATGCGATGCGCGGATGCGACGAGGGCTTGTATAAAAAAATCGACGCGGCCAGTCTGGCGAAAAACTGACAATAACATGCTCAGGCCGGGCACACGTTCTGTCTGAACTCTGTCTGTTCCAGAAGGTAAATTGAAGCGGAATAAAAAAGGGAAGAAAAAACGAATGTGAAGGATTACCGTGCGCTTAGTTCGTTGGACAATTGATATGGACCGGATAAGCGTGCGTGTGATGAGCAGGAAACAAAGAGAACCTATACAAAGCCTGCAAAAAAACAGAGAAACTGTTGAATTCAACCACGGGAGTAAAAAAGAAATGATGAAAACTGGATTGAAAGCCCTGCTTTCTACGGTCGCTGTGGCAGTGGCTCTTGGTGCGGGTTCCGCCCATGCAGCCGATGCCATTACCGCAGTGTCCTGGGGGGGAGCTTACACCAACAGCCAGGTGAAAGCGTATCATGAGCCCTTCACCGCAGAGACCGGCGTTAAAATCAATTCTGTCGACTACAATGGCGGGATTGCCGAGATCAAAGCCCAGGTGGAAGCTGGCAACGTAACGTGGGATATTGTTGATGTTGAGCTTTCTGATGCCGTTCGCGGTTGCGATGAAGGCCTGCTCGAGCGTATTGATCATTCCATGCTGCCGCCTGCACCAGATGGCACAGCAGCCAAGGACGATTTCCTTGAAGGTACGCTCTATGAGTGCGCAGTTGCGAACATTGTGTGGTCAACAATCTACGCATATGACAGCAGCAAATTCAGTGGTGAAAAGCCGACAACAATTGCTGATTTTTTCGACCTGAAAAAGTTTCCTGGTAAACGAGGTTTGCGTAAGAATGCGAAGCCTAACCTTGAAATGGCTTTGATGGCCGATGGCGTGCCCTCAGACAAGGTTTACGAAATGCTTGGAACGCCTGAAGGCGTCGACCGGGCATTCAAAAAGCTTGATACCCTGAAGGGTAACATTGTCTGGTGGGAAGCTGGCGCTCAGCCTCCACAACTTCTTGCCGACGGTGAAGTATTGATGACGACCGCTTACAATGGCCGGATCTTCAATGCCGTCGCCAAAGAAAACAAGCCATTCGTAATCGTATGGGACGGACAGGTATTGGACCTTGACCTTTGGGTAATTCCGAAAGGCGCTCCAAACAAAGAAAACGCCCTGAAGTTCCTTGCGTTCTCGACCGATACTAAGCAGCTGGCTGCACAGGCCAGCTACATTTCCTATGGACCGGCACGCAAGTCGTCGGCGCCATTTGTGGGTAAATTCGCTGGCAAAGACATAGATATGAAACCGCAAATGCCAACTGCTCCTGCAAACATGAAAAATGCCCTCTTGAACAACTTTGAGTACTGGGCAGACAATCAGGATTCATTGAACGAACGGTTCAATGCCTGGCTTACCAAAAACTAAAAAATAAAACTCCGGGCGGGGAATTCCCCGCCCGATAACTCTTCTAAAATGCAGGCGTAAAAATTATGGCGGAAGCAGCATTAACGAATGAAGTATTGGCGGGTGATGACGGTGTCCCGCTAAAAGCAAAACTTGCCCGCGCGACGCGCCGGCAAAAAATGCGCGCCATGTTGCTGGTAGCTCCGCTTTTTTTGTTTATTCTTTTCAGTTTTCTCATCCCCATCGGGATGATGCTAACTCGTTCAGTAAGCTCTCCTAGTTTTGGCACCGTTATGCATCGCACCACCGATGCTCTTATGCAGTGGGATGGCCAGGGGGTGCCCGATGAACCGGCGTGGCAGGCTTTGGTGGAGGATTTGACCGAAGCGCGCGCTAATCAAACCATCGGTAAAGCCGCGACTGCGGTGAATTATGAATTGCCGGCGGCGCGCAGTCTGTTCATTAAATCTGCCCGTAAAGCGAAAAAAATTACAGAAGGCCCATACAAAGAAGCTGTTATCACCAAATTGGATAAGCGATGGGACGATCCCAAGATTTGGTCCCTTATGAAACAATTGGGGCCAACGACCACGTCGAGATTTTTTGTCAGCGCGGTTGACAGGAAGTTTGATGAAAACGGAAATATCGTGCGGCGTGATGAACAGCAACGAATTTACGTACCATTATTTATCCGCACGCTTTGGATGAGTTTGCTGGTGACATTTTCGTGCCTGGCTTTGGGGTATCCGGTGGCGTACCTTTTGTCAGTTTTACCGCTGCGAACGTCGAACCTTTTGATGATATTGGTGCTATTGCCATTCTGGACTTCGCTGCTTGTGCGAACCACCGCCTGGATTGCGCTGTTGCAGACACAAGGCGTGATCAATGATGTGGCGGTTTTCCTTGGAATACTAAGCGATGACAACCGGGCGCAATTGATCTTCAACGCCACCGGCACCGTTATCGCCATGACCCATATTCTGCTGCCCTTTATGATTTTACCGCTTTATTCGGTGATGAAAACCATTCCACCAAGTTACATGCGCGCGGCGCGCTCGCTGGGCGCCGACCAGTTTACCGCCTTCACAAGGGTCTATATGCCACAAACCCTGCCGGGCGTTGGAGCGGGTTGTATTTTGGTGTTCATCGTTGCGATTGGCTACTACATCACGCCTGCATTGGTTGGCGGTGAAAGTGGCACACTGATTTCCAATATGATCGCTTACCATATGCAAAAATCGTTGAACTGGGGTTTGGCAGCGGCGCTCGCAACCCTGTTGCTGGTTGGCGTGTTGGCGCTTTACTGGCTCTATAACCGCATCGTCGGTGTCGATAACATGAAACTCGGTTAGGGGAAGAAAATGGCATTACCGGCATACGCTGATCGCTGGGAGAAAGTCTGGTACTATGGATTCCGTATATTCTGCGGACTTGTGTTCCTGTTTTTGATCCTGCCCATTTTGATCATCCTTCCGTTGTCCTTCAATGTGGAGCCTTATTTCACATTCACTTCAGGCATGCTGGCACTTGATCCAGCTGCATATTCAACGCGCTGGTATGTGGACATTTTTACCAATGGTATGGCCAACCCAAATCAAGAGTTCGGGTGGGGCTTCATGAAAGACAGCTGGGCGAACGGCCAATGGATGCATTCGATGAAAAACAGCTTTATCATTGCATTTTTCGCAACCCTTCTTTCAACCGCCCTTGGCACGCTGGCGGCGCTTGGTCTGTCCCAATCGCATATGCCTGCGCGGAACCTGATGATGAGCCTGTTGATTTCTCCGATGATCGTTCCGATCATCATCACGGCAGCGGGTTTGTTCTTCTTCTTTTCCAGCATCGGCTTGACCAGCGCTACCTCAAGTTTCACCGGTTATCTCGCCATTATTCTTGCGCACGCCGTATTGGGCACGCCATTTGTGGTCATAACGGTTACCGCAACGCTGATCGGTTTTGACCAAAGCCTTATCCGTGCCGGTCAAAACTTGGGAGCGGCGCCGCAAACAGTATTTTTCAAGGTTGTTATGCCGCTCATTCTTCCAGGTGTGATTTCCGGAGCGCTGTTTGCATTCATCATTTCCTTCGATGAAGTGGTGGCGGTGATTTTTCTGGCGGACTATGAAACCCGCACTATCCCCCGGCAGATGTGGTCGGGCATCCGCGAACAGATTAGCCCCACAATTCTGGCGGTCGCAACAATACTGGTTCTGATATCAATTGCGTTGTTGGCCACCGTTGAGTTGTTGCGGCGGCGTTCAGAACGGCTGCGCGGCGTTACTCCCGCTTGATTTTGTGCACCGGGATGGGCACGAAACGGACCTCCCGGTGCACACTTCTCTCAATGTTCATGTGCCTTGTTGCCTCTGGCATTTGGCTTGCCGGCAGCTGGCTTGCGAGGGCGCAAGAAAGGCCGTCTGTTGATCTTGCCCTGGTTTTGTCTATCGACTGTTCTTATTCCGTGGATTCAGAAGAATTTGCGCTGCAAACCCGCGGCACCGCCTGGGCCTTGCAACAGCCAGACATTTTAAAGGCCATCCAAAGCGGGCGGCACAAGCGCATCGCCATTGCCTTGGTGCAATGGTCGGGCGTGGCGAACCAAACCCTTGCGCTTGACTGGACCCTCATTGAAAGTGCCGAAGATGCGGCTGCGGCTGCGGCAAAAATTTCCTCCATGCCCCGGTACCTGGCCCATGGCAGCACGTCCATAAACGGTATGATGAAATTTGCCGCCCGTGTGTTGGGCAACGCCCCGGTAAAGGCAAGCCGTCAGGTGATCGACATTTCCGCGGACGGGCGCAACAACGCAGGCGGCTACACCAGGCCCTTGCGTGATGCGCTTATCGCCTACGGCATAACGCTGAATGGTCTGGCCATCCTCAATGAGATTCCAACACTCAAATATTATTTTCAACGCGAGGTTATTGGCGGGCTGGGCAGCTTTGTGATTGCGGCGGAAAGTTACGAGGATTTTCGCATCGCCATCCATCGCAAACTCTTGCGGGAAATTATTGGACCCGGTGTGAGTTGAGACTTTACAATGGCCAGATCTTATTCCAGCGTTCCGTATATTGATGCAGACACACTGAACGAAATTCTCGATTTTCCAACCCTTGCCGATGCGCTGGAAAAGGCCCATCGCCTTGAGCCGCCATTGCTCGACAGCGCCCTTCTTGAGCATGACGCTGGTGGAGAAACACCAGATGGTTTTTATGTGCTCCCGGCCTGGTTTCCGGGTTTGGCCATGGGCGCGAAAATCATTTCGATCCTTCCACAGAACCCCTCAAAACAAGAACCCATGCCTGCCGTACATGCGCTTTACCCTATCTTCGACGGTGAAACGGGAAAACCGCGCGCGGTGATTGATGGCACCGCGATGACGTATTGGAAGACGGCAGCGGATTCGGCGCTTGGCTCGCGCTGCCTTTCAAGGGAAGATGCCTCCCGCCTGGTCATGGTCGGGGCGGGCGATCTTTCCCCCTGGCTCGTGCGTGCCCATTGCGCGGTGCGGAAGAACATCTGCAAGGTCAGCATCTGGAACCGGACTGGAGCAAAGGCTGAGGCTGTGGCCGCACACCTTCAGGATTTTCAGCCGAATGTCGAAGCGGTGCGCGATCTAGCAGCGGCGGTTTCCGAAGCCGACATTATTTGCTGCGCAACATCTGCTACAGAGCCCGTTATTGAGGGGAACTGGTTGAAACCCGGCGCACATATAGATTTGGTTGGCGGTTTCACTCCGCAAATGCGCGAGGCCGATGATGAGGTGATAAGCCGGGCGCGCCTTTTCATGGATTCAGAATGGTTTTCCCTGAAGACAGGAGATTTGAGCCAGCCGCTGGAAGAGGGCATTATTGACCGCGGTGAAATCACCGATCTGTTTCAGTTGTGCAGGCGAGAGCGGCCCGGCCGGCAAACCGACGATGAAATTACCCTTTTCAAAAATGCCGGCGGCGGGCATCTTGACCTCATGACCGCCATGCACATTTTGAGTTTGTGGGGTAAGTGATGAGATTTGTTCCAAGATGAGTGAAACACCGCCGGGCTTTGGCATATTTGGTGATCTATTCTCCACCCCTGAAATGCGCGAGGCATTTTCGGAGGAAGCCTGGTTTGCACGCATGGTGGATGTGGAGGCAGCCCTTGCCCGGGCGCAAGGCGGCCTCGGCGTCATTCCTGCCGATGCAGCTCGAATCATCAATGAAGCCTGCGCCAACATTAAAATCGATATGGCCGCGCTCAAGGTAGGAACGGAAAATGTCGGCTATCCGGTGCTGCCGCTGGTGCGCCAGATTGCAGCTGAGGCAGGTGATGCGGGCGGCTATGTGCATTGGGGCGCAACGACCCAGGACATTATGGACACCGCCCTGGTTTTGCAGTTGCGCGATGGGCTCGATCTCACAGTGCTTGAACTGCGCCGGTTGATCGCCGCGCTTATGGGCCTTTCGCACGCCCACCGCGACACGGTTATGGCAGGGCGCACCCATCTGCAACATGCATTACCCGTAACATTCGGGTTCAAATGTGCCAATTGGTTGAGCCCGCTCGTGCGCACCCTGGAGCGCATCAAGCAAGCGCGCCCGCGCATCGAGCAACTGCAGTTTGCCGGCGCCGTTGGAACTCTTGCCTCCTTAGGCGGGGATGCCCAGCCGGTGCGTGAAGCGCTTGGAAAAGAGTTGCAGCTGGATGTGCCCGGTATTGGCTGGCATGCAGCCCGCGACGGGCTTGCGGAAGCGGTCAGCATTATCGCCATCCTGTCTGGATTGTGTGCGAAAATTGCCACCGATGTGATTTTGCTGATGCAAACGGAAGTGGGCGAGGCTTTCGAGCCTTATGCCCATGGGCGCGGTGGTTCTTCAACCATGCCACAGAAACGCAACCCCATGGCCGCTGAATATGTTCTGGCCGCAGGGCGCAACATTCAAGCCCAGGTGCCGGTGCTAATGGCCGCCCTGGCAGGCGATCATGAACGGGCAACAGGGCCCTGGCATGCGGAATGGACGGCGCTGCCGCAGGTGTTTTTGCTGGGGGCGGGTGCGCTTACCCGCACGGTGGACATTGTCGAAGGGCTGGAAGTCCATCCAGAACGCATGGCTGCGAACCTTGCAGCAACCGGCGGGCTGATTATGGCTGAACCAGTGATGATGGCGCTGGGGCCCCATCTTGGCCGCCAGATGGCCCATGATGTAGTTGAAGATGCCTGCCGGAAGGCGATAACAGAAGAAAAAATTTTCGCCGAATGCCTTGCCGCCGATAGCAGAATTTCAGATCATCTGGATGCTGCAGACATAGAAACGCTTCTCAACCCGGCACGCTACACCGGGCTTGCCGGTGAGTTTACCGACAATGTTGTTGCTGCAGCGCAAGCTGCTTTGGAGAGCTAAGCAATGCCTCATATTCATGCCAATGGGATCGACATTCACTATCAGTTTGACGGGCCTGAAACTGCACCTGTTTTGCTGATGTCGAACTCGCTGGGAACCAATCTGGGCATGTGGGACGATCAGATTTCAGCCTTTACCCCTGAGTTCCATATTTTGCGCTACGACAAGCGCGGCCATGGGCAGACAAGCGCCCCTGAAGGCGAATACACGTTGGATCAGCTTGGCGGAGACGTGCTGGCGCTGCTTGATACGCTGCAGCTTGAGAAGGTTTATTTTTGCGGCCTTTCCATCGGCGGCATGACCGGCCAATGGCTGGGCCGCAATGCTGCTGACCGCCTGCACAAACTGGTGCTCTCAAATACATCTGCCCACATGGCGCCCAAGGATATGTGGGACGAACGCATCAAGGCCGTTCTAAAGGGCGGCATGGAACCGATGGTGGATACGGTTACTTCGCGCTGGTTTACGCCTGAATTCATCGCCAATGAACCCGAACGCGTTGCCAAGGTACAGGAGATGATCCTGACAACGCCGCCTGCAGGCTATGCCGGGTGCAGCGCTGCCATTCGCGATATGGATCAGCGCGATGGAATTTCAAACATCACCGTTCCCACGCTCGTAATCTCCGGCGATAAAGATCCCGCAACGCCGCCCAAGCATGGCCGGCTCATTGCTGATACTATCGCCGGTGCGCGCTATGTAGAGATTGCCGGCGCGGCCCACCTTGCCAATATTGAACAAACCGAAACGTTTAACGAAGCGGTGGCCGGTTTCCTTACCGGCTAGGCACCGTGCGGCAACCATTCTCACAAACCCTGGAAGGCAAAAAAACATGTCCGACAAACTTGATGCTGAAGGCTTGAAGGTTCGCAAAGAAGTTCTTGGCGCTGATTATGTGGAGGCATCTTTGGCGAAGGCCGACGACTTCATGCAAACCTTTCAAGAACTTACCACGAACCAGTGCTGGGGTTATTGCTGGACGCGCCCGGGGCTGGAGCGCCGGGAGCGCAGCCTCTTGAACCTCGGCATGCTGGCGGCCATGGGCAAGGAAGCCGAACTGAAAATTCATGTGCGCGGCGCCATAGCCAATGGCTTGACGGCGGACGAAATCAAGGAAGTGTTTGTGCAGGTGTCGGTTTATGCAGGTGTGCCGGCGGCATTCTCCGCCTTTCGCATCGCCCATGAAACACTGAAGGAAATGGGCGAAATTTAATTGAGAGTGGCGCGCGCTAGCTATGCCGCTCGCTCATCGCCTTTTCTTCCCATAAGGCGCGCAATGCCGGGGCATCTTTCCGGAATTCGGCATCAAGAAGCTCACAATTTTTGATGCGGTCAATACGGAAATGCCGGAAGTCCTGGCGCAATTCGCACCAGGCGGCAATGAGCGTGGATTCGGTGAAGTAAACCGTCGCCAGCGGGCGCACTGTGCGTTGTGTCAGCTCGCCGTTCATGTCCGCATAGTCCAGAAGCAGTTTGCGCGCATCGCGGATAGCGGTGCGCACTCCGCCCATATCGGCAGCGGTGGCAGGCGGTGCACCACGATTATCCACAAAAACGCGCCCGGCTGTAGATTGTAACCCTTCAATTTTCGACGAAATCCGCTGCGCGGCTTTGCGCAAGGCCGGGTTGCCTGTACGCGCCAAAAGGCTCAGACCCACAACAAGAGCCTCGACTTCATCAGGATTAAAATTCAACGGCGGCAAGTCATAACCCGCCCGCATGACCTAACCGATGCCCGCCTCGCCCTCAATTGGCGTGCGCATGGATTGCAACGCTGAAATGTCCCGGTAAATGGTGCGTGTGGACACTTCCAGCGTTGCCGCTATCCAGTCCGCGGTCACCGGTTCTTCGGCGCTGCGCAGAATTTGGATAATTTCAAACAATCGTGCCGAACGGCGCATCAAAAAGCCCCTAAAGTGATTGCTGACATTATCAATGCACTCCTGACAATATCGTGTCAGGAGAGATTGCGCATCATGTTATTTTTGATGATTGAAAGAGCACCGGAATGGCGATCGTTTTGGGTGGCGGGCTCATTCTGGCAGCGATTATCGCCCATACATTATTGCAAGGTGGTTCAGGTTGAGTCACCTTCCGGTAAACATTCCTGGGGGTAGCCATGCCGGAAGATTTTATGAAGCGCGCGTTCGCTCTAATTGATTTGGTGGCTGTTGACATGCGTGCGCTGCCTAACGGTTTTCCAGGCGCGCGCGAAACGGTGAAGCGGCTCGGCGAAGTGCGCCCAAACCTTGCATTCGTCGATAAGGAGAAAAACCGCATGCCTGCATGCAGGTTCCTGCCCGATGCGATGGAACAAGTAAGGGCAAGGCGCCCGGACATTGCCGGGGCGGTGGATGCGCTTGAGCCCGATCTTTATTGGCATTTTACGACGGGTTACGATCCGTCGAAATTTCCAAGCGGCAATTATCTGGAAAACTATGCCTACTGCCAGATTATCGGCCGTGAAGGCCCGCTGGCGGCTGCCGATTTCAGGATGGGACTTTTTGTCGTCGCGCCCCAGGAAGACTATCCGTAGCACTACCACGCGGCTCCTGAAATGTACTATCCACTCACCGGCCCCCATGAATGGCAGCGCGGGGGTGGGGAATGGGTGTCACGGCCTGCATTTGAGGCCGTTTGGCACGACCCGTTCGAGGTGCACGCCACACGCATGGGCCCCAACCCGTTGCTGGCGGTCTGGATATGGACCAGGGATGTGGACAAACCCCCGCTACTGGTTTAGGTGCAAAAGCGCCCTAGGCCCAGTCCTCAAACGGGAATGTATCGAGTTGTTTGGTGCCGTCCTCGGTAACAAGCACCTGCACCTCAAGCTTTACGCATTCGCGCCCGCCTTCGACACCTGTGCAGCTTTCAACGCAAAGCACATTTCCAGGTTCGAAAACACCATCGTACCCACTCGGCCCATAATCGACGTGAGTGGGAACGGATGGGTACTCATCGCACAAGCCAACGCCATGCAAGGCGCAGCCATAACGGTTTGCGTGGAATTCCTCCGGCATTTGCCAGCTCTTTGCATTGAACTCCGAGTAGGTCATGCCCGGTTTAATGATGTCGCGGTTGTGCACCACTTGATTGACCGCATGCTCATAAAGCCGCTTTTGCTCATCTGCGGGCGGCACAAGGCCAATGGTCCAGGAGCGAGAAATATCTGAGCAATAGCCGTATGGCCCTACAAGGTCGGTGTCGAATGAGAGCAAGTCTCCTTCCTTGCCCACATGGGCAGAGCTTTCCTGGAACCAGGGATTGGTGCGCTCGCCAATTGCCAGTAGGCGCGTTTCAATCCATTCGCCGCCATTGCGGATGTTTTCATAATGCAGTTGCGCCCAGATTTCATTCTCTGAAAGTCCCGGAATGGAATGTTCGCGCATGCGCCACATGCCCGCCTCACAAACCTTGACGGTCCAGTTCATCAGTTCCATTTCTTCGGCTGATTTTACCGAGCGGGCCAGTTCTGTAATCTGCTGGCCTTCCACAATCTCGATGCCATGCGCGCGCAAGAGATCGACGCCGAGAGGCTCCATTTTGTCGACTGCAAGGCGCATGTTTCCGCCGCCATGTTGCTGCACGATGTCGGCAATTTCTGCGGCCCACACTTTTGCCTTTTCTTCAACGCGGTTACCGGCAGAGAAATAGAACCAGGTGGTCGCCGGGCGCACTTCGTCAACGGTTTCAAGGCTTTCTGCCAGATGCATGGCCTGCTTGTATTCAAAACAGATTGCCGGGCCGTCATTGACGATAACCGCATAGCGGGCAGCGTTATGCATGGTCCAAACCTGCATGTCTGAACAGTCCGTTGCATAACGGATGTTGAGTGGGTCAAACAACAAAATCGCGGCAACGTCATGTTTGGCCATTTCATCGCGCAAGCGCTGCTGGCGGTAGCCGCGCGCCTTTACCAGGGTTTCATCGCTGATGGGATTTTTGAGCGGTTTGTCCGCCGCCTCATCATTGAGATAGCTTGGTTTGTTAGGGTCGTCACGAATATCAAGTTTCTTAAGCATTTAAATGTCCTCATTACCCGCGCATGTGCGCACCATCAGGATCAAACGCCGGTTCGGCCTGTATCTTGGCCTGCCGCCGCTCACCCAGAATTTCAATTTCAAAATTTCGAGCCCCGTTCGCGGCAATGTCCGAAGGAATATATCCCAACGCCATTGATGTTTGCGCATGGTGCGCAAATCCGCCAGATGTGACCCAGCCAATCACTTCATCATCATACCATACCGGTTCATCGCCGATAACATCCGCATCGCCTGCATCGACCGCAAATGCCACGAGCTGCATTTCAGGGCCTTCCTCGCGCTCGCGGGCAGCTTCTTTTCGACCAATGAAATCGTTCTTTGTCAAATCGACAAAGCGCCCGAGACCTGCACCGAACGGGCCGTAAATGGGCCGGTACTCCGTTGCCCATGAACCCCAATTTTTCTCAAGGCTCAAGGATTTTAAGGCACGCGAGCCAACCAGCTTTATGCCGTGCTCGGAGCCTGCATCCATAAACTGGCTGAACACGGTGCGTAAAAATTCTGGCTTGCACCAGATTTCAAAGCCGAGATCGCCAGTGAACGTTACCCGGCCAACGAGCGCAGGAACCATGCCGATAGACATTTCCCGCACCTCCATGAACTTGAAGGCATCATTGGAAACATCTTCATGGGTGAGCTTTTGCAACACGTCACGTGATTTGGGCCCGGCTATGGAAAGCCCGCACAGGCCCAGCCCATGGGCTGCAATTGAAACACCGCTTTCCGGCAGGTACTTTTCAAACCATCGCATGTGATAGCTTTCAGCTGGCCCCGAGCCGAAAATCATGAACCGCTCAGGCCCAAGCTTTGCGACGGTGAAGTCACCGATAAGCTTGCCCGCCTCATTCAACATGGGCGAAAGGGTCATCCGGCCTTCGCGCGGCATCTTATTAGAGAGCAGCTTTGAAAGCCACGTTTCCGCACCCTCACCGGTAACCTCATATTTTGCAAAACTCGAAATCTCAATAAGACCCACACTGCCCCGCACCGCGGCGCATTCAGCCGCGACCGCATCATGAGAGTTGGAACGCCGGAAGGAAAAGATGTCTTTAGCTTCTTCGCCTCCAGGTGCAAACCAGAGGGGATATTCCAGCCCGAAGGCGGCACCGAAAACCGCACCTCGTTCTTTCATCACATCGTAGAGCGGTGACGTTTTAAGTGGGCGAGCAGCTTCAAGTTCTTCATTCGGGAAGGCGATGGAAAAACGCCGGCCATAATTTTCTTTCACCTTGGCGTTGGTGTAGGCCATGGTTGTCCAGTCGCCGAAGCGGGCAACATCCATGCCCCACACATCGAAACCGGGATCGCCGTTCACCATCCAGTTCGACAAGGCAAGGCCAACGCCGCCGCCCTGGCTGAAACCAGCCATTACCCCGCAGGCACACCAATAATTCCTCAAACCCCGTACCGGGCCTACCACCGGGTTGCCATCAGGGGCAAAAGTGAACGGGCCATTGATAACGTTCTTGATGCCCGCATCGGCAAAGGGCGGGAAATGCTCAAAACCGCGCTCAAGATTGTCTGAAATGCGGTTGAGATCGGGCGGCAAAAGCTCAAAGGTAAAATCCCATCCAGCTTCGATTTCTGACCAGGGCACACCATGCTTTTCATAGGTGCCCATGAGCATGCCACTGCGC
>JBPCVY010000153.1:0-3734 GCA_051010055.1 Hyphomicrobiales bacterium
GTTCTCTACATGCCCGGTGCATTTCTGGGTTGGGGGAAAGCGTCACTTCCAATTTCTCCATTAAGTTTACGGTCAGGCAAACTTAGTGCGAGAAAGTCGGACGGGGATAAGTTTAAGAAACGTCGAAAAATCAGCAAGTTATCCCGCGGTCAGGGTTACAAATCACGGATCGTAGCTATGAAAACCGGGGACGACCGCCGCTGGGCGTTTCAGTGTTCGCAATTGAAGGGTTCGAGGAATGTTCAAGCCGCACCCCGCGCGCACTTCATGATTTCGCCCTAGCGCACGGCGAAATAAAGACCTTGGAAAAACATCAATAGAGTGATTTCTCTTGCCGGGCTCTTAGTGCGCCGTCATAGGCGCCGGCATCAAAGTCCTGCTCGGCGCCTTTGATCATCTCGCCGGCTGTTGGCACCTCGTTAAGGTCCAGCTGCACTTCAACGTCCCAAAGCCTGGACCGCATGAGCGCCCGCGCGCATTGGAAATAAACCGCGCGGGTTTCCACGAGTATTACCGAAACAGGGCGTTTTCCCTCCACTTCAAAGCGGGCGATGAGTTCGGGATCAGTGGTGATTTTCGCCACACCATTGATGCGCATGGTTTCATTTATGCCCGGAGTAAGGAACAAAAGCGCCACACGCGGGTCGGCAACAATATTCCGCAAAGTATCGATGCGGTTGTTGCCACGCCGGTCCGGTATGGCGATTTGTGAATCAGAAAGAATATGGACGAGCTCGCCAGCCACATCGCCCCGCGGTGAGCAATCAAGCCCGCCGGGGCCTGATGAGGCAATGGCCAGGAACGGAGCGCGTTCAATCCAGCGGCGGTATTGGGGGGTGAGCCTCGTTGTTTCCTTGGCAATAGAGGTCGGGTTTACAGGTTTGTAAAGCGCCTCCAGTGCCTTAAACGTTTCTATTTCGTGGCTCATTTTCTCCCCCCACTTTGTTTTCCATCCGGATGCCGGCTACATCGCCAGGGGCACCGCCTGTTTCACATGCGGCAGCGCATTCAGCTGGTTCAGCACGGCGGGTGGTGCTTCTCCGTCAATCTCAACCAGCGCAATGGCGTCTCCGCCCTGCGATTGGCGGCCAAGGTGAAAGGTCGCAATGTTTATGCCTGAGCTGCCAAGAAGGGTGCCAAGCGCGCCAATAAAGCCAGGTTTGTCTTCATTCGTGATGTAGAGCATGTGGGGGCCGAGTTCGGCTTCCATATTGATGCCCTTTATCTGGATGATGCGCGGCTTTCCATCCGAGAACACCGTGCCGGCCACGGAACGCTCCTGGCGTTCTGTTTTAATCGTCAAGCGGATATAGCTGTCATAGACACCGCGCGGGGTTTGTTTCACCTCATCCACGGTGATGCCCCTTGCCTTGGCCACAACCGGCGCGGACACCATGTTGACCTCCACCAGCAAAGGCCGCATGACCCCGGCAATGGCAGCGGATGTGAGCGCGTTGGTGTTCATCTCCGCCACGTCTCCGGCATACTCGATAATCACGCCTTCAAGGCCGGTTTGGGTAAGTTGGCCTGCGAACGAGCCAAGCTGTTCGGCAAGCGCCACAAATGGCTTAAGCTTGGGTGCTTCTTCTGCAGAAATTGACGGCATGTTGAGGGCATTGGTTACAGCGCCCGAAAGCAGATAATCGGCCATTTGCTCTGCCACCTGAATGGCGACATTTTCCTGCGCCTCGCTGGTTGCAGCGCCGAGGTGGGGCGTGCACACGACATTGTCCATATGGAACAACGCGTTTTCGTTGGCCGGTTCAATCTCGAACACATCCAATGCAGCCCCTGCCACATGGCCTGCGTCAAGAGTTGCCTTCAGGGCGTCTTCGACAATCAATCCACCGCGCGCGCAATTGATGATGCGCACACCAGGTTTCATGGCATCAAGCGCCTTGGCATCAATAATACCACGGGTTTTGTCGGTGAGCGGCGTGTGCAGGGATATAAAGTCGGCCCGCCTGAAAAGCTCTTCCAGCTCAACCTTTTCAACGCCTAGCTCAACGGCCCGTTCAGCAGACAGGAACGGGTCATAGGCAATTACCTTCATTTTCAGGCCAACCGCCCTGTCGGCAACAATTGCGCCGATATTTCCGCACCCGATGATGCCGAGGGTTTTGCCGAACAGTTCCACCCCCATGAACCGGGATTTTTCCCATTTGCCCTCATGTGTGGATGTGTTGGCGGCAGGGATTTGCCGGGCCAGCGCCATCATCATGGAAATTGCGTGCTCGGCGGTGGTGATGGAATTGCCGAACGGGGTGTTCATGACAATGATGCCCTTGGCAGTGGCCGCCGGGATATCAATATTGTCAACACCAATGCCAGCGCGGCCAACCACTTTGAGATTGTCCGCCGCGTCGATGATTTTCTCGGTGACCTTGGTCGCCGAGCGCACGGCCAGGCCATCATAATCGCCGATGATTGAGTGAAGTTTATCCTTGTCCTTGCCAAGGTCTGGTTGATAGTCGACATCAAGACCGCGCTCTTTGAGTATGTCCACGGCGGTCGGTGAAAGCTTGTCGGAAATAAGTACGCGGGGGGCCATTAGATTGCTCCTATGTTTTCCCGGAATTCTGTTGAATGCTGCTTTTAGGCAGCGGCGGAAGCCTGCGCAGAAGCTTGCCCATAGGCCCAGTCGAGCCATGGCAAAAGAGCCTCCAGATCGCTCGCTTCAACGGTTGCGCCACACCAGATGCGAATGCCCGCCGGGGCATCGCGGTAAGCGCCGATATCAAAGGCTGCCCCTTCATCTGCAAGCAACTTCACCATGCGTTTCGGCAAGGCGGCAGCTTCCTCATCTGAAAGCCCTGCAACCGCTGCATCGGAAAGCTTGAGGCAAACCGACGTGTTGGAGCGGGTTTCCGGTGCGGTTGCCAGATGTTCAATCCAACTGGTTTTGCGTACCCAGTCAGAGAGAGTTTTGGCATTCTTGTCAGCCCGGCCAATCAACCCTTTGAGCCCGCCAATTCCCTTGGCCCACTTAAGGGCGGCGATATAGTCCTCAACACACAGCATGGAAGGCGTGTTGATGGTGGCACCTTCAAAAATCGCCGCGTTCAGCTTACCGTTCTTGGTGAGCCTAAAAATTTTCGGCAATGGCCATGACGGTGTGTAGCTTTCAAGGCGTTCAACCGCCCGCGGGCTCAAAATCAGCATGCCATGAGCTGCCTCCCCGCCCAGCACTTTCTGCCAGGAATAGGTGACAACATCGAGCTTCGGCCAGTCGATCACCTGGGCAAAGGCAGCAGATGTGGCGTCGCAAATGGTAAGCCCGTCGCGCTTTGCGGCAATCCATTTGCCGTTTGGCACACGCACGCCCGATGTGGTGCCATTCCAGGTGAACACAACATCCCTGTCCTTGCTCTGGACAACAGAAAGATCCGGAAGCGCACCATATTCAGCATCGATAACCCGTGCGTCATCCAGCTTGAGCTGTTTCAGAACGTCGGTTACCCAGCCTGAACCAAAGCTTTCCCAGGCCAGGAGATCTACCCCGCGCGCGCCCAGCATCGACCAGAGCGCAATTTCCACCGCTCCCGTGTCCGAAGCAGGCACAATCCCGATGAGATAATCATCAGGCACCTGCAAAATCTCGCGGGTCAAATCGATGGCATATTTCAGCCGCGCCTTGCCCTCGCCGGAGCGATGGGAGCGGCCAAGAAGTGCATTTTCGAGGAGATCGGGTGTCCAACCCGGAAATTTGGCGCAAGGCCCGGACGAAAAACGCG
>JBPCVY010000154.1:0-4786 GCA_051010055.1 Hyphomicrobiales bacterium
GGTGATTGTAAAGTCACAAATGCGTTTGGCAGCTTCTTGAAAAACCCTGCCGGGTACCTACATCAATAAGGCACGAGCAATCTGGAGGAGTTAATGAAAACGACTGCGAAACGCTGGACCCCCCTTAGTATAGCTGCCATGGTTCTGGGCTTCATGGTTTGGTGGCCCCTCGGAATCGCGGTACTTGCCTACATTTTGTGGGGCGGCAGTGTCGACGATGCAGCCAAACATGCGGTTGACCGAGTCCGTACACCCTCAAGTGGCAACACCGCTTTCGATGAGTACAAGCGTGAAACGCTTGCACGTCTTGAGCAGGAGCAGGCGGCCTTTGCCGACTTTGTCGAGCATTTGCGCCGGACCCGCGATCGTGAAGAGTTCGAGCGTTTCATGAGCGAGCACAAGACCCGGAAGCCGGTTGAGAGCAGCACTGAAAAGGCAACCGCCTTCGAGGTAACCGCCAAATCTGGCAAAGCCGTCGAAGCATAAAAAGACTTTCTCCCACAATCTCTCGCGCTACATCCGGTCACGCTGAAACACCCCGTTTCAGTGTGGCCGGGTAAAGCAAAAATAAAGCCTGGCATTTGCCGGGCTTTTCTTTTTGCCCAATCCGGTTAATCTCAAACCTCAAAATAATCGGGAGAGACAAATGGATCTGGGTATTGCGGGCCGCAAGGCAATAGTTTGTGCATCTTCGCGGGGGCTGGGCAAGGCGTGCGCTATGGCGCTGGCGGAAAACGGCGTCGAGGTTGTTATAAATGGGCGCGACGAGAATGTTCTGAATGCAACCGCTGAAGAAATGGCATCGGCCACCGGCGCAAGGGTAATACCAGTCGCAGCCGACGTCTCAACGCAAGAGGGCCAGGAAGCGCTGTTTGCAGCCTGCCCGGAGCCCGATATCCTGGTCAACAATAATGGAGGCCCGCCTTTAAAGGATTTCCGCGAACTCGACCGCCAGGCCATGCTTGACGGGGTGACCCAGAACATGGTGACACCACTTGAGCTTATTCAGCGGGTTATCGACCCCATGGCCGAACGCGGATTCGGGCGAATTGTCAACATCACATCAGCCTCGGTAAAAATGCCCATAGTGGGGCTCGACCTTTCCTCTGGCGCGCGTGCAGGGCTTACTGCATTCCTCGCCGGAGTGTGCCGAACGGTGGCTGATAAGAATGTCACAATCAATGGCATCTTGCCGGGCATGTTTGATACTGACCGCTTGCGCGGTAGCGTTGCCGGAGTGGCCCGTTTACAGAATTTGCCAGAGGAAGAAGTAGCAGATACGCGGCGCGCGACCATACCGGCCAAGCGCTTCGGCCAGCCGGTAGAGTTCGGGCAAACCTGCGCATTCCTCTGCTCTACCTATGCAAGTTACATAACCGGCCAGAATATTCTGATTGATGGCGGGTTGTTCAACTCATCCATCTAGTTTGATAATTTAGATATAGTCAGTCCCCGGGCCGGCGATTTTTTTGTCCGGCGCGGGGATGGCTTTTTCATCCTTGCCGTCATAGTCCAGATTGGTGAGGAACACTCTTAGCGCGTTCAACCGGGCGCGCTTTTTGTCGTTTGACTTGATAACGGTCCATGGGGCGAAATCTGTGTGGCTATGACCAAACATGTCGTGAATGGCCATGGTGTATTCATCCCATTTGCCCAGCGACTTATAGTCAATTGGTGAAAGCTTCCATTGCTTCAGCGGGTCTGTTTTGCGGGCATAGAAGCGCTCAAGCTGCGCTTCGCGGCCAATGGTAAGCCAGAATTTGAAGAGCTTTATGCCATCACGCACCAGCATTTCTTCAAAACGCGGCACTTCGCGGAAGAACTGATAAACCTGCTCCTGGGAGCAAAAACCCATCACACGCTCAACCCCTGCCCGGTTGTACCAGGAGCGGTCGAACATGGCGAACTGGCCGGCGGTCGGCAGATTGCGGATGTAGCGCTGGAAATACCATTCGCCTCGTTCTGCCTCTGAGGGTTTTGAAAGGGCAACCAGATTGGTGTTGCGTGGGTTCAGGTGCTCGATGAAACGCTTGATGGTGCCGCCCTTCCCGGCCGCATCGCGCCCTTCGAAAATCACGACAATGCGCTCGCCAGATTCAATCACCCACTTTTGAACCTTCATAAGCTCCACCTGAAGGGTCTCCAACTCGTTCTCGTAGTCATCATTGTCGAGCTTTTTATCGTAGGGGTAGTTGCCGGATTTGAACGCCCGTTCTTCAATCTCTTTTGGCACCGCATCGAAATCGAGCGAATAGAAGCTCTCATCGAGCGGTTTTTGTTCTTTTTCCGGCTTCATTTGTTCAAATCCTTGGTAGTGGAAGCGCCCAGTCTATAGGCGGCAAGCCAAACAACAAATACCCCAACCAGCCACCAGCCGATTTGCCACGCCCAGAGGGATGGTAGGGAAAAAATCCAATTTTCGCGCTCTTCCGGCGCCCCAAATAGGGTTTCACCTATTAGAGCTCCCGGCCCAGCTGCAAAGAACATCCAGCCTGCGGCCACAGCTGCAATCACCAGCAAGCCTCGTTCATCCCGCGCGGGTTGTTCAAGGCCCTCATCAATCACATTGTGGAACCTGTGGCGATGGGTATGCGCCTCGCGCCGATCTGTTAGGGGGGAAAGCAGCGCCACCACAGCAAAGTTTACCAGTCCGCCCCAAATGGCGGGGTGAACACCGAAGGGTGATGGGCCCCAGGGAAGTTCCAGCCCTGTTTTGCTTGTGGTAAAAGCCACCAACAGCCCGAGCACCATCCCTGCGGCAACACCCTGCCTGGTGAACGATTTCACATAGCAAACCGCCAGGACTGCAGGCCACATCTGAAAACCGGCTGCGAGCACGAAATCGGCTGTGCCCGCAAGGGATGCTTCAGGACTTGCCGCAATGGCTATAGCACCAGCGGTAATGAGGGTTGCAGCAATTCGCGTGCCACTACTGTTTACCGGGCGCAAAAGCCCATCGCTCGCCAAAATCACCGAAGAAAAATGCAACACAGCGATGCCGGCTGCCAAAATCGCCGCAATCGCGCACATGGCCAGAAAACCGGCAAATGCTGCTTCACCGCTTGAACCGGTTTGGCCCAGTAAGTTGATGAGCAAGGGCACAAGCGCATTGGCGCCTGCCGGGTGCTCAAGAATGTCTCCTGCCCCAAGGCTTGCCGCGAGCACGTTGTAGACATGGTCCGATGCAGCATCGTTCATCAAAAGGTTGGCGCCCAGAAAGTGGCCGGCAAAACCAATCGTCACCATAAACCCGAACATAAGCGCCCCGAGAAAAAGCGCTGTGCCAAAGAGCTGCTGCGGTGCAAATGCCGTTTGGGATTTTGGTGCAAAGGACCACATTAAATATGCCGGGCTCGCAATAAGTCCGGCATAGGCAAGCACACTTGTGAGGGCCCGCATCATGCTCCAGCCTGCATCTTCGCTGTCTGCGGCCAGTATGCCAGAGTAAGAAAAGTAGTGGCTTGCCCCGTCGGGGGTTCGTATTTCATCTGCCTTGGCGAGGGCTGCCATAGCGTTTGTGAAGTCTTGCCAGCTGCCCACATAACTCATGGCGATCGCGCAAACTGATACAACAAGGCAAACCAGCAACACCAAATTCAACCCCCCTGCCCGCACCACAGCGTATAGCCCGCCCAACGCCGCAAAGGCGAAAAGAAAGACGCCGATTATGATGATGCCAGTGCGCGGCGCCAACGTTTCGTCTGACAGGACGCTCAGCACATCTCCTGCCGCCTTCAGGCCAAGGGCAAGAAACAAAATGGAAAATATGAGCGTGATAAATGCCACCAAAAGCCGGAAACCTTCCGCCCGGAAATACTGGGCGAAAACCTCGCCGGGAGTGGTAAAGCCGTATTGCCTTGAAAGCCGCCACAAGCGGGGGAACAGCACTGCACAGGAAAGCGCGGCAATAATCACAAAGAACGAAACGGCGGCATATGGAATCCCGTTTAGGTAAATCTTGCCAGGGTGCGAAACCACCAGCCAGCCGGCAAACAATGAAGCAGTGAATCCCACCCCAAATAGGGTATTAGACAAAGCGCTGTCACATATCGCAAAGGCGCGGGGGTTTGAGGATTTGCGCGAGCCTACAAAGCTTGAAACAAGGCAAATCCCGGCGTAAAGAATCAAGAAAATGACAATTGACAAAAATTTGGCCGGCATTGGCTATCCCCGCATACTCACAATCGCCGCGCTGTTTATGCTCCGCAGCTTCAATCGCCACATCCAGCGCCAGCCTGGATGGGCGGACAGGGAACAGTTCCATAGGAACAAAACACGCAGCAATCACCCTCCAACGGCTTCAGAAAAATTCCGCAACCTTCGCATTCGTGGAAAAAAGCGCACGCGTTTTCCGGCATCTCATGGGAAGCGGCATACCCGCATTCCGGACATGTTAGCACTGATTTCAACGCAATTTTTTGCATTTCCTCATCCATAGCGCGTATCCGGTAATTCCAATGAAAATTGCAAGTAAAGGCATAAGAACAAAATCGAGCGCTGGCACCACCGCTGCAAGCCCTGCTGCAGACAGAAGGACCATAAGTAAAGGCGTAAAGCAACATAGCGCGGCCACGACAGTGCCGATTATCCCAATCCGCAGCAGCTTTCCTTCATTCATCAAACCTAATCCAGCACGCAAAGAAAAAGGGTGAGGTCACCCTCACCCTATCATTTTTCAATGCAAGAACCAGAACGGGATTAGAACAAGCCCTGGATAAGGCCTTCTTCGTCAAGATGAATTGCTTCAGCTGATGGAACGCGCGGCAGCCCTGGCATGGTCATGATG
>JBPCVY010000155.1:0-7303 GCA_051010055.1 Hyphomicrobiales bacterium
GTATCAGATGGCTCCTGGCCATTGTTTTGCCCGTCACGCTCTCCGTTTTGCTGGCCACGCTGGGGCATACGCATGGTTTCATCCATAAGCTGTTGCTGGCGGTTCATCAGTTCACCAAGCTCTTGTAAGGTTTTGGCGGTCGGCGAATTCCGCATCCGACCGTTCTGGGTCATCCTGCCCGGACGCATATTTTCCATCAATCGTTCAAGTTCCGATAAAAGCTTTTGTGCCGCATCGCGGGCGCCCGATTGGGCAAGCTTTTCGATCTGATCCATCATTTTTTGCAAGTCTTGCGATGTGATGACCTGATCGGGCCGTAACTGCTGCTGGTTCTGGTCGATTTGCCCCTCCTGCATGCGCCGCTGCATCTCGCGGGCCAGTTCGCGCATGTACCTGTCCATGGCCTTGCGCATTCTTTCCATGATTTCAGCAATTTCCGATGGCGGTGCATTTTCAGCCAGAGCCTTTGCCAGCTCCTGGCGTGTCTGCCGCAATTCCCGCTCAGCAACCGACAGGTTGCCATCTTCGATGTTCAGGGCAATTTCCCACAACAGGTTCACCACATCGACAAAATCTTCGTCTGAGCGGGCATTCATCATGGCGCGGTGGGCAGAGCGCAAACCCAGATAGACGCCGCTACGTCGTATCAGGTCGCCTGGATATATTGTGAACGCTTCAATGACGCGGGCAATCTTGTTGCTGTCCTGGATGTTTGCCACCAGCGCACGACGTTGTTCGATCACGGCGCGGGCAAGAGGTTCGATAAACCGGCGCTCCGGCAAGACAAACTTGTGGGGTGCATTTTCGTGAGCACCCTTTTGTCCGGCGCCATCACGGGCAACAACGGTCATTTCCACGGCCAGACCGGCCCATGGGTGTGAGGCCAGATCGCGGTAAACCTCGCCCTTCGCCGCGCGCGGGTCTACGCGGGGAAGACCAATAGTGAAATTGGGAGGCTGAAACAGCTTTAGCGCACTGCCACGGGCGGCCGCGCTTGAAAAACCTTCCTCAGACAGTGTGAATTCCGCAGCAAGGCCTGAGACGCCATAATCATCCTGCGTATTGTATTTGAAATTCAGCGTGCCATCGGTGGTGGACCCCACATCTAAGACTTCAACCCGTGGCGGGTTGTCGTCGATCAATCCAAACGTCCATTCTGCCAGCGTCTCGTCATCGCCAACTACCGTGATGTGCGCTGGCCGGGAAAGCTTGAGCTTTAGATCGAATACCTGCGGTTTGCTTGAATTTTGCGAAAGCTGAGGCTGGTTGCTGGAGAACTTTATCTCCTGCACCTCCGGCGGCTTGCCGTGGCCACTTGCTTCCAGCCGCAGCACTGGCTCCGTTGCCCCGTTGAGCCGAATCAGCAATTCGCTGTTCACCGGCACTTCGATGACAGTGCCTGAAGGTTGCTTTTCTTTCACGCGGTCAATCTGACCGCGGGCAAGCATAACCGGCGCTTTGCCCGTATATGGCGGCGGGTTAACCCAGGCATCCATAAACAACGGCGCAACGTTTTTTGCAACCGGAACGAGGGCTCTTTGCAGCCGGTCGGTGGAATCAGCACCAATCAGGATGGCGGCAACCAAAATCGCCATCACAAGGCCATAGCGCAGTGCATTGGGATCGCGCCTTGCAAGGTCTGATCGCGGTTTGCCGATTTTTAGCCCGGCAATAAGCTTTGCAACACGCCGTTTATGGGCCTGCCAGAGTGTAAGACTAGCCGGGTCATCTGCAGAACCGGCTATTTCATCGCGGTAGGCGCTGGCCGGGCGGTGTGGAATTTTCGATTCAGTTTCAATCCGCCTCAGCGCCGCCTCATCATCAGCGGGCCTGATGGCAAAAATCGGACGCAGGGCGATGCCAAATGCAATGAGAAATGCCGCAAGCGCACCTATATGGGCAATGCGCGGAAGGGCATCAAAAAATCCGGCAAGGCTGAACAGCAAAAACAATCCGGCAACAAACAAGGCCGGGAAGGCTGCAGACCAAAGGGCTTCCCAGAAAAGTACCGATTTTGCCCTGCGCACCTTCGCTGTCAGCTGGGCATCTGGACCACTATTTCTTTTGATGCTTACCATGACGGCAAGATAGTAGCATGATTGGGCGTAAAAGCGGCGCTTTCATTCCACCATGCGGCGTCACGGTATTGTGAGGGTTTTGACCTACTGCCAGGCGGCGAGTTGATCGAGACCCAACAGCTCTTCGTAAGTTTGACGCGGGCGGATAACCGAGAACTCAGTGCCCTTGACCATGACTTCAGGCACCAACAGCCGGGTATTGTATGTGCCCGACTGAACCGCGCCATATGCCCCCGCCGATAGCACGGCCAAAAGATCACCGGCGCCAGCGTTTGGCAAGGGCCGGGAGCGGGCAAGATAGTCACCTGTCTCACATACGGGCCCGACAAGGTCACCATCCACCATCGGCACCTCGCGCAAGCGTTCGTCCACCGGCCAAACATCATGATAGGCATCATACAGGGTGGGCCGGATGAGATCGTTCATGGCGCCATCGGCTATCAGGAAGGTTTTGCCACCGGAATTCTTCGAATAGGTGACTTTTACAACCAAAATACCGGCATTGCCTGCAATCATGCGGCCTGGCTCGAACACCAGCTGGCAGCCAAGGTGGCCAACAGCGTTCTTGACCATGGCGGCATATTCATCCGGGTGGGGCGGAATATCATTGGTGCCGCGATAGGGTATGCCAAGGCCGCCGCCCAAATCCAAATGGTCGATTGCATGGCCTTCCTTGCGCAAGTCCTCCACCAGTTCAGCCATGAGCGCGAAAGCCTGTGCATAGGGCGCAAGATCGGTGATCTGGCTGCCGATATGCATGTTGACGCCGCCAACCTTGATGCCCGGAAGGGTGGCTGCATATTTGTAAACCTCGCGGGCGCGCAAATAGGAGATGCCGAACTTGTTCTCCGCCTTGCCGGTGGTGATCTTCTCGTGGGTCTTGGCGTCCACATCAGGATTGATGCGCAAGGAAATGTTCGCGGTGGTGTTCATGGAACTGGCGATCTGCGACAGAAGCGCAAGCTCGGGTTCCGATTCCACGTTGAAGGATTTTATGCCCGCCTCCAGAGCCAGCTTCATCTCAGATACCTGCTTGCCGACGCCGGAAAAAACAATTTTTTCAGGCGCAACGCCTACCGCAAGCGCGCGGCGCAATTCACCTTCAGATACAATGTCAGCGCCAGCGCCGAGATCAGCCAAAGTCTTTATAACAGCCTGGTTCGAATTGGCCTTCACCGAATAGCAAATCTCATGATCGGTTCCCTCAAACGCAGCATCAAACACCTGATAATGGCGCGTCAGCGTTGCATGGGAATAGCAGTAAAGCGGCGTGCCGATTTCATCTGCAATCGCGCTCAGGGCGACATCTTCGGCGTGCAACACGCCGTTGCGGTAGGAAAAATGATGCATCCGAAGTGTCCGTCAGATCAGGGGGTCGAGAGTGAAGGGCTCATCAGGGTCGCGGTCTTCAGCACCTGGTGGCGGCAACGGGTCGCCGCGCCGCCCGCAAGCGGTCAGCCCCAGGGCGGAAATCACCAGCGCCAAAATGAAAAGCCGTGTAAGCCGCAACGGCATGTCTCCTCAACCAAATTTCTAATTTACTACATATACCAAAATTGGCTTTGAGTCAGTCCTTTAGAACTGATTTCCACCTGGATGCCTCGCTGGCCACATTGGCCGGGGCGGTGCCGCCAAGGCTGGTGCGTGATGCAACCGAACTCTCAACACTGAGAACCGAATAGACGTCGTCGGTAATAGCTTCGTTCACCTTTTGCATGTCGGCAAGGGCCAGCTCTTCAAGTCCGCAGCCCTTTTCCTCGGCCAGGGCAACAAGGCTGCCCGTGACATGGTGCGCCTCACGGAAGGTGAACCCGCCTACGCGCACCAGCCAATCAGCAAGGTCGGTTGCGGTGGAGAATCCTGCACCAGCAGCCTTGCGCATGGTGTCTGCCACCGGCTCCATGTCTTCCACCATTCCGGTCATGGCCGCTATGGCAAGGGTCAGATTGTCAAGGGCATCGAAAGCTGGTTCCTTATCTTCCTGCATGTCCTTGGAATAGGCCAGCGGCAGGCCCTTCATGACCACCAGTAGCGTTGTGAGCGCGCCAACAATGCGGCCGGCCTTTGCGCGCACCAGTTCGGCGGCATCTGGGTTGCGCTTTTGCGGCATGATGGAAGAGCCGGTGGAGAACTTGTCGCTCATGGTGATGAAGCGGAACTGGGCAGATGACCAGATAACGATTTCCTCTGCAAAGCGCGACAGATGCACCGCGCAAATGGATGCAGCTGATAGCGCTTCAAGAACAAAGTCCCGGTCAGATACTGCATCCAGCGAATTGTGCGTTGGCCCGTCAAAACCAAGGGCTAAAGCGGTCCTTTCCCTGTCGATGGGAAAAGACGTGCCGGCAAGGGCGGCAGAGCCAAGCGGATTTTCGTTCAACCTCTTGCGGGCATCGGCAAACCGTCCCCGGTCACGGGCAAACATTTCCACATAAGCCAGGCAGTGATGGCCAAAGGTTACCGGCTGGGCGGTTTGCAAATGAGTGAAGCCCGGCATGATGGTGCCCGCATGGGCTTCAGCCTTTGCAACCAACGCCGATTGCAGGGATTTTAGCTGGTCATCCACATGATCAATGACGTCGCGCACATAGAGCTTGAAATCAGTGGCAACCTGATCGTTGCGTGAGCGTGCGGTGTGCAGGCGCCCGGCTGATGCGCCGATAATTTCGGCAAGGCGCGCCTCGACATTCATATGGATATCTTCAAGACCACGCGAAAAGGTGAACGCACCGGACCCGATTTCCGATTGAACCTGCTCAAGACCACGTTTAATTTCGCTGGCATCCGATTTGGAGATAATTCCGCAATCGGCAAGCATGGCGGCGTGGGCGAGCGAGCCTGCAATGTCTTGTGCAAACAGTCGCCGGTCGAAATCAATCGATGCGTTGATTTCTTCCATAATTTGAGCCGGTGCGGAGGAGAAACGTCCGCCCCACATTTTATTGGTCATGGTCTCAGTTCCAAATCAAAAAGGGTGCGCAAGTTCATGAGCGATCAGTCCACGCAACGCAAGTTCACCGGTTTGAACCGTGTGGCTGTGATGGCAGTGCTCGCCGCACTTATTGCTGCAGCAGCGATATACGTGATCGGCGGCAACAAAAGCAATGAGCAAACGGTCGAACAAGGAACATCTGCCCCCTCATCCACATCGCAAACCGGCTCAGGGGAGATGAAGAACTTCGTATTTGCCACCCCCCGCAGCGCCATTGCCAATATTGAGTTCGCTGAAAGCTCCGGCGCCAAAAGGAGCCTTTCCGATTGGAAGGGCAAGGTGGTGCTGCTCAATCTGTGGGCCACCTGGTGCGCGCCGTGCCGCAAGGAAATGCCGGGGCTTTCCCGTTTGCAGGGCGAACTTGGTGGCGAGGAATTCGAAGTGGTGGCGCTCAGCGTCGACCGCAAGGGCCTGGCTGCTTCTCAGAAATTCCTGAACTCCATCGATGCCGAGAAATTGGCCCTTTATAACGATGAGACCACCAAAACCCTGCAAAAACTAAAAATAGTCGGCCTGCCATCGACGTTGCTGATCGACAGGGACGGCAAAGAAGTGGGCCGGCTTACCGGGCCTGCGGAATGGGATTCCGCAGACGCCAAGGCGCTCGTTCGCTCGGTTCTTGATGAAAAGTAACCCGGACCTCAGGTACTAGCGCGTGGGGACCGGTTCCTCGCCGCGATAGTCATAAAATCCGCGCTGGGTTTTGCGCCCCAGCCAGCCAGCCTCAACATATTTCACCAGAAGCGGGCACGGGCGGTATTTGGTATCGGCAAGGCCCTCATAAAGCACCTGCATGATGGAAAGGCAGGTATCCAGCCCGATAAAATCTGCAAGCTCCAGCGGCCCCATCGGGTGATTGGCGCCAAGGCGCATGGACTTGTCGATGGACTCAACCGAACCCACACCTTCATAAAGGGTGTAAACCGCCTCATTGATCATAGGCAGCAAAATGCGGTTCACGATGAAAGCCGGAAAGTCCTCGGCCATGGCCGCCTTTTTGCCGAGCTTGTTCACCAGTTCGCGGGTTGATTGATAAGTCTCGTCATCGGTCGCGATGCCACGGATAACCTCAACCAATTCCATCAGGGGAACCGGGTTCATGAAGTGCACGCCGATGAATTTCTCAGGGCGATCTGTAGATGCAGCCAGGCGGGTAATGGAAATTGACGAGGTATTGGTGCCAATTACCGTGTCCGGTCCAATAACCCTGCAAAGTCCGTCGAAAATTTTGCGCTTGACGTCTTCGTCTTCAGTTGCGCTCTCGATCACCATGTCGAGGCCTTCAAAAGAAGAGACGTCTTCGGCAATTTCAATGCGCCCAAGAGCACTTTTGCGGTCTTTTTCCGCAATGCGTTCAGAATTCACCTGCCGGGCCATATTGCCATTGATAGTGGCTAATCCCGACTCGATGCGTTCACGCGAAATATCGTTGAGTTTTACGTCTAGTCCCGCCAATGCGCAGACATGGGCAATACCACTGCCCATTTGACCGGCGCCGACAACGCCAATCTTCTTGATGTCCATTCTTACCCCCACCATACCGCGCATCGCGGCATCTACGTTATCGGGACGCAGAGCCTAACGCCGATTGCTGCAGTGCACAAGGCGCTTTTTCAGAGAAATTCAATATGTTGCATCGCCGCCACGAACAAACCGGGCCGCTAATGCAACCCGGTTTTCAGTAGTTTAGATGCTACAACCAGCGGTGGCTAAAGACCAGCTTTGGCAAGCTCTGCTTCCAGTTCCGGAACCGCGTTGAAGAGGTCGGCAACAAGACCGTAGTCAGCGACCTGGAAAATCGGTGCCTCATCATCCTTGTTGATCGCCACGATGACTTTTGAGTCCTTCATGCCGGCCAGATGCTGGATAGCGCCGGAAATGCCAACTGCGATGTAGAGATCCGGTGAGACCACTTTACCGGTCTGGCCAACCTGATAGTCGTTCGGCACAAAGCCCGCATCAACCGCAGCACGCGATGCGCCAACGGCTGCACCAAGCTTGTCGGCGATTTTTTCGAGCATTTCGAAGTTTTCGCCGTTCTGCATGCCGCGGCCACCGGAAATGATGATGTCGGCTGAAGTTAGCTCAGGACGGTCGGACTTCGACAGGTTCTCGCTCTTGTAGGACGAAAGCCCCGGATCGGCCGGTGCATCGACCTTCTCGATCGCTGCCGAGCCGCCTTCACCCACGCCATCAAAGCCGGCTGTGCGGACCGTGATGACCTTCTTGGCAT
>JBPCVY010000156.1:0-3146 GCA_051010055.1 Hyphomicrobiales bacterium
GATGAGGCCCTTGACCATGAAAGCCCGCTGGAAGAACTGTTCGAGGACCAGCTCGCTTGCGCCGATATGATCCTTCTGAACAAGGCCGACTTGCTGGATGGCGAGGCCATGGCGGCCATTGAGGAAGATTTGAAAGGTGAAGTGCGCGCCGGGGTTCATTTCGTGCGCGCCAGCCACGGGGACGTGGCGCCCTCGGTTCTGCTCGGCATCGGGGCAGAAGCGCAAGGGGATATGGAAAACCGCAAATCCCATCACGAGCTCTATCATGACGGCGAAGAGCACGACCATGATGATTTCGACAGCTTCATTGTGAAGTTTGGTGAAGTGGCCGATAAAGATGTGCTTGTCGAACAGCTCGCTGCCACCATTGCTGCCCATGATATATTGCGGGTGAAGGGATTTATCGACATCAAGGGAGCGGCCGCCCGTTTTGTTGTGCAGGCTGTGGGCCCGCGGGTTTCAGGCTATTTCGACCGGCCATGGGCGCCAGGCGAACAGCGCGCTTCTGAATTGGTGGTTATCAGCCAGAGCGGATATGACGAAGAGAAAATCCGCGCCCAACTCACCGCATAGGCGGTTTTGTAAATGCATCTTCTTGCCACCCAGTCCGGTGTTGTAGACGACGGTTCGGAGGCCAACGACCTTGGCCAGACGCCGGGCGATGTGGTGGTGATTTCGGCAGCCGATTCTGAACTCTCCGCCCTGGCCAGCGCCCACGATGAGCGCTTTTCGCTGCGCCTGGCAAACCAGATGCAGCTGCAGCACAATCTATCTGTCGATACTTATCTTGAAGCAACTCTCAAAGGTGCAAAGCTTGTTGTATTGCGGCTCCTTGGCGGCAAGGCCTATTGGTCTTATGGGGTCGACCAGGTGGTGGCCGCTTCAAAAACTCATGGGTTCAAGCTTGCAGTTCTGCCAGGCGATGCAAAACCCGATGCCGCGCTCATGGCGCTGTCAAGTATCAGCCAGGACAAAGCTGCCCTTCTGTGGGCCTACCTGGTGGAAGGCGGCCCGCAAAATGCTGCAGGTTTTCTGGCATATGCGGGCCATCTCATCGGCACTGGTGAGGCCCCGCCCCCACCCCGCCCGCTGTTGAAGGCCGGGCTTTACTGGCCGGGATACGAGCAGCCCTCACTTGCCGAAGTACAAGAGCACTGGGTTGAAGGCGCGCCGGTTGTTGCCATTACCTTTTACCGGGCGCTGATTGAGGGGGGCTATACGGCCCCCGTCGATGCCATGGTTGAGGCGCTGAAGGAGCGCGGTCTCAATGCCATGCCGGTTTTTGTGGCAAGCCTGAAGGATGCGGTGAGCGCTGCAACAATTACCGCGCTCTATAAAGACGCCCGGCCCAGCCTGACGCTGAACGCCACCGGATTTGCGGTTGCAGCCTTTGGCGGTGAAGAAACGGAAAATCCGCTCAATGCTTCCCCCGGCCCGGTGCTGCAAATGGTATTTGCCGGCTCCAGCCGTGATGGGTGGGAAGAAAACAAGCAAGGTTTGTCGGCGCGCGATTTGGCGATGAATGTGGTGCTGCCCGAGCTTGACGGCCGGGTGCTCACGCGGGCTGTTTCGTTCAAGTCAAACACCGCCCGCGATGCGGCAACCGAATGCAATCTGGTGACATATGAGCCGGAGGACAACCGCATCCGGTTTGTGGCAGAAATTGCGAAAAACTGGGTGGAATTGGGAAAAACGAAAGCGCCTTTGCGAAAAGTCGCCATTGTGCTTGCAAACTATCCCAACCGGGACGGACGCATCGGCAACGGGGTTGGCTATGACACCCCGGCCAGCACGGTTGAGATACTAAAGGCGCTGGCAGGTGCCGGTTACGAGTGCGGGAATTTTCCTGAGAGTTCTCAAGAGCTTATGAGCGCCTTGACGTCTGGGCCAACCAATGCGCCCGGCCCGCGCGATGGTGGCGCCAACTTTTCGCTTGATGACTATCTGGCCGTGTATAACGCGCTGCCGGAGGCGGTGCGGAGCGAGGTAGAAACGCGCTGGGGCTCGCCGGAAGATGACCCCTTCATCAATGATTGCAGGTTCGTTCTGCCGGTGAAAATCTACGGGCATATTGCCGTCTGCATCCAGCCGGCGCGCGGTTACAATATCGACCCGAAAGATACTTATCATGACCCGGCCCTGGTGCCGCCCCACGGGTATCTGGCGTTCTATTTATGGTTACGCACACGCTTTGGCGCCCATGCGGTCATCCATAACGGCAAGCACGGCAATCTTGAATGGCTGCCCGGTAAGGCATTGAGTTTAAGCGAGAATTGCTTTCCTGAAGCAGCTCTTGGCCCGGTGCCGAACATCTATCCGTTCATCGTCAACGACCCGGGAGAAGGCACTCAGGCCAAACGGCGCAACGCAGCGGTTATTATCGACCATCTCACCCCGCCGCTCACCCGGGCTGAAACCTACGGGCCGTTGAAGGATTTGGAGGCGCTGATTGATGAGTATTATCTCGCAACCGGGCTCGACCAGCGCCGTCTTACATTGTTGCGCGAGCGCATTCTCGACCTCACCAAGTCCAGCGGCCTTGATGAAGATGCCGGCCTGAAGGGGCTTAGAGATGACGACTCCCTTCAGGAAATTGACAATTATATCTGTGAGTTAAAGGAAGCGCAGATACGCGATGGCCTGCACATTCTGGGCCGGGCGCCGGAGGCAGAATTACTCGACAACCTGCTGGTAGCGCTGACAAGGGTGCCCCGATCTGCAGGAGATGACGGCGATGCCTCGCTCATCCGCGCCCTTGCCGCAGACTTAAATCTTGGCGAATTCGACCCGCTTGATTGCACCCTTGGCGCACCATGGACAGGTGAGTGGCCCAAGGTGCTTGAAAATGCCGCAAGTGGTGCCTGGCGCACGAACGGCGATATGGTGGAACGCTTGGAACAACTGGCGCTGAACCTTGTTAGTGGAACAGAGGAATGCGGAAACTGGCCGCGCACCAGCAGGGTTCTTGCGGAAATCACCAGCACCATCAAACCGGCGGTAACTGATTGTGGTGAAAAGGAAATTTCCGCCGTTCTCACCGCGCTTGATGGCAAGTTCGTCTCTCCTGGCCCGTCCGGCGCGCCGACCCTGGGCCGCCTTGATGTGCTACCCACAGGCCGTAACTTCTTCTCCGTCGACAACCGCAC
>JBPCVY010000157.1:0-25889 GCA_051010055.1 Hyphomicrobiales bacterium
ATGTGGCGCAGGTTGGCCTGTTCGGCAGGCCAACCCTCGTCCACAATGTCGAGACGGTTTACTGGATGCCGGAAATTCTGGCTAAAGGCGCTGCCTGGTTTGCCGGTCAAGGCAAGGGCGAGTTCAAAGGTTTGCGGTCTTATTCCGTATCGGGCCGGGTCAAGGAGCCGGGCGTAAAACTGGCGCCTGCAGGCACGACAATCCGCGAACTTATCGAGGATTATTGTGGCGGCATGGCTGACGGCCACGCCTTTAAAGGCTACCTGCCGGGCGGGCCTTCAGGGGGAATTTTGCCAGCCAGCATGGATGATTTACCGCTCGATTTCGGCCAACTTGAAAAGCATGGCTGTTTTGTCGGCTCCCACGCGGTTGTGATTTTCTCTGACCAGGACGATGCCCGGGATGTGGCGCACAATCTGATGAAGTTTTTCGAACACGAAAGCTGTGGCCAGTGCACGCCGTGCCGGGTGGGTTGCGAAAAGGCGGTAAAGCTAATGGATGGCGGCGATTGGGACCAGCCATTGTTGACAGAGCTCTCCCAGGCCATGGCCGATGCTTCAATCTGCGGACTGGGCCAGGCGGCGCCCAACCCGATTTTGTCGGTAATGAAATTCTTTTCTGAGGAGTTTGCGTAAATGTCCGGCAAAATCACATTTACTCTTGATGGCAAGCAAGTTGAGGCGCAAGCTGGCGAAACCATCTGGCAGGTCGCCGAACGGGAAGGCACAACCATTCCACATTTGTGCTGGAAAAATGCCGAAGGCTACCGGGCCGACGGCAACTGCCGGGCCTGCATGGTTGAAATTGAAGGCGAACGCACCCTGGCTGCATCATGTGTGCGCGCGCCAGCTGAAGGCATGGCGGTAAACTCAGCAAGCGAGCGCGCCCAAAAGTCCCGCGACATGGTTTTTGAACTTCTTATAGCCGACCAACCGGCAAAAGAAGATGCCTATGATTCCGTTTCATCTTTTTGGAACTGGGCGGATGCAATGGGGGTGGACGCCAGCCGTTTTCCACAAAGCGTTGCACCTGAACCAGATTCTTCACACCCGGCGATGCGGGTGAATCTTGATGCCTGCATCCACTGTAATCTGTGCGTGCGCGCCTGCCGCGAAGTTCAGGTGAACGATGTGATCGGCATGGCCGGACGCGGCGCCCATGAGAAAATCGTTTTCGACTTCGACGACCCCATGGCCCAATCCACATGCGTTGCGTGCGGTGAATGTGTTCAGGCCTGCCCTACCGGGGCGCTCATGCCCGCCTCGATTGTCGATGATGCCGGAAAAGGTGGTAGAAATTTTGACGATGAAGTCAATTCGGTTTGCCCTTATTGCGGTGTGGGGTGCCAAATCACATTCAAGCTGCGCGATGGTGATATAGCCTGGGTTGAAGGCGCTGGCGGACCGGCGAATGAAAACCGGCTTTGCGTGAAGGGCCGGTTTGGTTTCGACTATATTTCGTCACCGGAACGATTGACGGTTCCCCTGATACGGCGCGAAGGTTTCCCAAAATCTACTGTTCCAAATCTCGATCCCTCAAACCCCTATGAAGCTTTTCGTGAGGCGACATGGGAAGAGGCTCTCGATTTGGCGGCAGATGGGCTTAAATCTATCCGCGACGGTAAGGGCAACAAAGCACTGGCCGGGTTTGGCTCGGCAAAATGCTCCAATGAAGAAGCCTACCTTTTCCAGAAAATGGTGCGTACCGGGTTCGGCTCCAACAATGTGGACCACTGTACCCGGCTTTGCCATGCATCTTCCGTTGCCGCGTTGATGGAGACGATTGGTTCCGGTGCGGTGACTGCACCTTTCACGGCGGTAAAGGATTCCGATGTCATTATCGTCATTGGCGCCAATCCCGCGACCAACCACCCGGTTGCTGCCACCTACTTCAAGCAGGCGGCGAAACGGGGTGCGAAACTGATTGTCATGGATCCGCGCGGGCAGGCATTGTCCCGACATGCCTCCCATATGCTGCAGTTCAATCCGGGCGGCGATGTCTCCATGCTTAACGCGATTATGCATGTGATCGTCGAAGAAGAGCTTTATGACCGCCAATACATTCAAGCCCACACGGATGGATTCGAAAAACTCAAAGCCCACCTCGCCGAATTCACCCCGGAGAAGATGAGCGAAGTTTGCGGCATTGAACCTGATGTTCTGCGCGATGTGGCGCGCACCTATGCCAAAGCAGAAGCGGCAATTATTTTCTGGGGCATGGGAGTTTCCCAGCATGTACATGGAACCGACAATGCCCGTTGTTTGATCTCGCTGGCGCTGATGTGCGGACATACCGGCCGCAAGGGCACGGGGCTTCATCCCCTGCGCGGGCAAAACAATGTGCAAGGGGCATCGGACGCCGGCCTCATCCCCATGGTGTTTCCTGACTATGCGAAAGTGGGCGAGGATCAGAACCTGGCAAAGTTCGAGGAGCTTTGGGATACCAATCTTGATCCAGTTCCCGGCCTCACTGTTGTTGAAACAATGGACGCCATTCATGCCGGAGAAATTTCAGGTATGTATGTTCTGGGTGAAAACCCGGCCATGTCCGATCCTGATGCCGGCCATGCCCGCGAAGCGCTGGCAAAACTGGACCACTTTGTCGTGCAAGACATTTTCTTGACCGAAACGGCAATGTTTGCAGACGTTATTCTTCCTGCCACTGCCTGGCCGGAGAAAAATGGGACGGTTTCGAACACCAACCGGCAGGTTCAAATGGGCCGCAAGGCGGTGGATGCGCCGGGCGATGCCCAACCTGATTGGTGGATTACCCAGGAACTTGCCCGTCGTGTTGGACTCGATTGGAACTATGATGGCCCGGCAGATGTGTTTGCCGAGATGAAACACGCCATGCCGTCCCTGGACAATATCACCTGGGACCGGCTTGAGGCGGAAAGCTCGGTTACATATCCGTGCCTGTCGCCCGATCAGCCTGGTGAAGAGATTGTCTTCTCCGACGGCTTCCCGACGGCGGACGGGCTTGGAAAATTTGTTCCCGCCGACATCGTGCCGCCTGATGAACAGCCGGATGCGGACTACCCCTATGTGTTGACCACCGGGCGCCAGCTTGAGCATTGGCACACCGGTGCAATGACCCGGCGGGCCAGCAATCTGGATGCCATTGAGCCGGAACCAACCGTGCAAATGAACCCGGCGGATCTGGCAAAGTTTGCATTGCAGCCTGGCGATTTGGTGCGCATTTCAACCCGGCGCGGGGAAATTGAACTGGCAGTGCGGGCCACAGCTGATGTTCCAGTTGGTGTGGTGTTTGTGCCGTTTGCCTATGTGGAAGCGGCGGCGAACATTCTTACCAATCCGGCGCTTGACCCGTTCGGAAAAATCCCAGAGTTCAAGTTCTGCGCAGCCCGCATCGAGCCCGTAGGCGAAAGGGCTGCTGCAGCCGAGTAACAGAGCAGGTTGCCAGCCCAATCCATTTTCTTCTCACACCGGTGCGGAATGATCAGGCGCCGAGATGCTTCATCATTTGGGTTGCGCAATCGCTCAGCGCCTCACCGGCCTGATCGACCATGCGCGAGTAATGCAAGAACCCGTGCAGCACGCCTCGGAAAGTTTTCATTTTCACATCAACACCTGCGTCGGCCATGAGCGCGTGCAACGCCGCACTGTCATCATGTACCGGGTCAATGTCCGCAGCGATGATGAAGGTTGGAGGAAGGCCGGCCATATCCTGCTGCAGCAGGTTTACAAGGGGATCGTCCCGGTTTGCGCCATCCCCGAAAAAGCACGTGAAGTAGTATTTAAGGTCTTCCGGTCCACAGCCATCCTCCTGCCCGCCATAGAGCCGGCGTGAAACAGAATCCCGCAATCCGAACGTGCCATAGACAAGTTGCAAATGCTTGACCAGACCGGGATGGGTTCTTCGGATTTTCAAACAGGTCGCAAGGGACAAATATGCACCAGCTGAGTCGCCTCCCAAACCAAGCCGGCTGCAATCAATTTTCAACTCATCGCTGTTCGCCAAAAGATAATTAAGAACCGCTTCAACATCTTCAAGCGGTGTCGGGAACTTGTGCTCTGGCGAGAGATGATAGTCGACACCCACAACGGCCATGCCGGCCCGCTTTGCAAGTTCACGCATGATCTTGTCGTGAGTGTCGTTGTCGCCCGCCATAAAGCCGCCGCCGTGGGAGAAAACCAGCACGGGCAGGGTTTTGTCTGGCTCCGGGTGATAAACCCTTGCTGCTACGGTTCCGGCCGGAGATGAAACCGGTATGTCGGTAACCGATGCAATCTCCGGTGCGTCTTCGTTCCAGAATTCCCGGTCGCGCCGGTAAATCTCCCGCATCTGCCCGGGGTTGACCCCGCTGGTCATCTCACCCAGATCGGGCGCCAACTCCATTTGCTTTCGCAAAGCAGCAGCCATTTGTGGATCATATCGGTTCTCGATATTTATCCGGGCCATGGTTCACCTCCTCAGCTCCAGGAAGGATCGCTGTTAGAACTCGCCTTCATCGGCCATCTTCAGCATTTTGAAGACGGACACAACATAGCCAAGCACCACGAAAAAGAACGGCGCTCCGGCAACGATTGCCAGCCCCTTGAGAGCTTCCAGGCCGCCGGTGGCAAGGAACACGAGAGCCACCGCCCCCAGAACCACGCCCCAAAAAATGCGCAGCACAATTGACAGATTGAGATTGCCATTGGATGTAACCATGGCTAGGAAAAAGGCTGCGGAATCGCTGGTGGTTACCCCGAACACAATCAGGCTGACAAACGCAATGGGCGCAAGCACTCCAGCCAGCGGGAACTGATCAAGGAAAACAAACAACGCACTGCCGAAGTTTTCCTGGATACTGTCCCAGAGGGGCGCTGCGCCGGTCGCGTCCAGATAAAGAGCATTGGCGCCGAACCCGAGGCCCATCATCACGATCATGCCCATGGGGAACAGCATTGAGCCGAAAATGTACTGGCGAATGGTCCTCCCACGCGAGATGCGCGCCAAAAACCCGCCGACAAACGGAATATAGGTCACCCACCACAACCAGAAGAAAATAACCCACCAATTCAACCATGAACGCTGCTTCCAGGCACCTTCTTCAAAGTTGCCGGCATCGGTCCAGAACGTCCAGGAAAGCAGTTTGGCAATATACATACCAATTGTCTGAGTGACGGTGCTGGCAACAAAGTTTGTGGCGCCTGTGAGAAACAGGAAGATACACATGCCAATCATCAGGTAGATGTTTGTCAGGCTCAAAATTCGAATGCCATTGTGCAATCCGCTGACCGCCGAAAGAATGAACAGCACGATAATAATTGCTATGGCAAAAAGCTGGCCGGTCAGGCCAAGCTTGACGCCAAAGATGTGCTCAAAGCCATATGCTATTGCCAAAATACCGATGCCCAGGGAAGCGCCATTTCCTCCAACCGTGCTGACAACACCGAGAATGTCGGTAATCTTGCCCCATGGGCCTGAATATGACCGTTCCCCAAGAACTCCGTAAAGCCCAATGCCCAATGTCGTTGGTTTCTTGAGCCGGTAGGCGGGAAAGGCGATGGCCAAGCCACCTATCGTGAACAACGCCCATCCGTGAATGCCACTGTCAAACCTGGTCTGTGCCATCGACAGGGGAATCCCTGCAGGCTTTCCGGCCATGCCGCTTTCCACAACCCGGGTTGAGGTGTGCAAGTGGTAAATGGGTTTGGCAACCGCCCACATGAGTGCGGAAAGGCCCACCCCGGCGCTGAACATCATAGCGCCCGAGGCAAGGAAGTTGAATTCAGGTTCATCTTCCGCCAGGCCCAGTTTGAGATTACCAAAACGGCTGAGGCCGATATAGATTGCTGAAATGAGAACTGCGGCAACACCAAGCAAAAACCCCAGTTGAACTTCATAAGCAGTTGCGAGTAGAGATTTGTGAAGAACGCCTGTGCGCCTTTGCCATCAATGAGAATATAGGCCGCGCTCAAAGCCAGGAGCGTCACAACTGAAAAAAATACCGGTTTGTTGACTTGATCTAGACTTCCACTTTTCTCTTCCAAAATTGTTTCCATGATTTGCCCACCCCCGTCGGGCAGCGAAAAGTTTTAAAAATTTTTTCCAATACCTTCGACGCTATTTCGGAATCCTTTCTAAATAAAGTAAATAAAAGAGATGTTTTACTTTATTCGCGCCGGGTTGCCGAGCTGATTGCGCACCGGAACGGGTGCAACTAAAACAGGTGACCCGGCCTTAAGTGGAATGCTGGACGTTGATTGAAAACCCTTTAAATTGACGGGAGTAAAACGCAGGTGCTCAAATGAATGTAAACGGTGAACCCTACCGGTCTATCTGGCTGAACGAGGACGGTTCCTCGGTCGATATTATCGACCAGACCCGCCTTCCCCATGAGTTTGAAATTGTCCGCATGACGGGCCTGGAAGATGCGGCCAAGGCTATTGAGATCATGCAGGTTCGCGGCGCCCCGCTAATTGGTGCAACAGCTGCCTATGGCATTTGTTTGGCGCTCAATGAAGATGCATCTGATGCAGGGTTTGACCGCGCACTAGAGCGGCTTGGCCGAACGCGGCCGACGGCGGTAAACCTGAATTGGGCGCTTGAAATCATGGAAAAGAACCTGCGCGAAAAATCCGAAAATGAGAGAGTTTCAACAGCCTATGATTTAGCGGCGCTAATCTGCGATGAAGATGTGGAGACCAACCGCGCAATTGGCGATTATGGCCATGCTTTGATTGAGGCCCTCGCCGTTGAAAAAGGCGGTGAACCGGTGAATATCCTCACGCACTGCAATGCGGGCTGGCTTGCCACGGTGGACTGGGGCACCGCCCTTTCGCCTATCTACAAAGCCCACAATGCGGATATTCCAGTGCACGTATGGGCCGATGAAACAAGGCCGCGAAATCAGGGCGCTTCACTTACGGCGTGGGAACTTGGCCAGCACGGCGTGCCCCACACCATAATAGCCGACAATGCCGGTGGTCATATGATGCAGCACGGCAAGGTGGATATGGTGATAACGGGCACCGATCGCACCGCGCGCAATGGCGATGTCGCCAATAAAATAGGCACTTATCTGAAGGCGCTTGCCGCGCATGATAATGGCATTCCATTTTATGTCTGTTTGCCGTTTTCAACCGTCGATTGGGATGCAGAAGATGGATTCCGTGACATTCCAATTGAAGAGCGCGCGCAATCAGAAGTCACCCACATGCGGGGCCGCGCAGAAGATGGCACCATTCAGAACATCCAGATTTCCTCTCCCGGCAGCGATGCCGCGAACCCTGCATTCGATGTAACGCCCGCCCGCTTGGTAACCGGGCTGATAACTGAACGTGGTGTGTGTGCAGCATCCGAAACAGGTCTTCATACTCTATATCCCGAACGTGCGGAGAGCAGCGATGGTTCATGATGGTGACCTTCGCGAGGAACTCGTCGGCACAGCTTTTGAGATGATGGCAAATGGGCTTTCACCGGGAAGATCTGGAAATGTCTCGACCCGTGCCGGTGATGGCATCTTGATCACGCCATCAGGTATCTCCTATGACGAGTTGGAAGGGGATGATATCGTTTTTGTCGGCCTCGACGGCACCGCCGCCAGCAACTCTAGGAAGCCTTCATCGGAAACCGGCCTTCATCTTGCCATTTACCGCGACCGGCCGGAGGCAAATGCTATTGTTCATTGCCACTCGCCGGCGGCCACCGCGTTGGCCTGTGCCCGCGAGCCCATACCCGCTTTCCACTATACGGTGGCCATAGCAGGCGGCACATCCATTCCCCTTGCACCCTATGCAACTTTTGGCACCGATGAGCTTGCGCAAAGTGTTGCCGGGGCGCTCAAGGGTGTGAGGGCATGCCTGATGGCAAACCATGGGCAGATCGCTTTTGGCGCAAATCTGGAAAAGGCCTTGTCTTTGGCAGAAGAGGTTGAAACCCTGGCCCAGCAATATCTTGAAGTGCTTAAAATCGGCCGTCCCAATGTGCTGGACGATGCTGAAATGCAACGTGTTCTAGAGCGCTTTAAAACATATGGTCAACAACCATCATAATGTAAAAGTGTAAGCATTTCAGTATAAAGCTGCTAAACTGCTGCTATGATTGACAGGCTATTGAAAGAATTTTCCCTTGCGCCCGACCCGGCTGATCCCCGGTTGTCGCGGCCTGTGTGCGGCATTGATCAAACCGGAGCGAGTATAAACATTCCGGTTGTTCATGAACGCGCCCTAAGCTTGTTTTTGAACGACCAGGAAATCGTCACCATGATGACAATTGGTGATCATCCCGAAATGCTGGCGGTGGGTTATCTGCTGAACCAGAACATGTTGCGCCCGGACGATGAAATCACTGGCATTGACTACGATGAAGATTTGGAAGTGGTGGTGGTGCGCACGGCCCGGCAAACCGATTATGAGGAAAAGCTGAAGAAGAAAGTCCGCACTTCTGGCTGTGCGCAAGGAACTGTCTTCGGTGACATTATGGAAGGCTTTCAAAACGCAAACCTGAACCCGGACGCAAAGTTGAAAACGTCCTGGCTTTACGCGCTGATGAAGAAAATCAATACCCAGCCCTCTCTTTATCTGCATGCGGGTGCAATCCACGGCTGCGTGCTGTGCCAGCAAGACAAACCGCTCGTCTATATGGAAGATGTTGGCCGCCACAATGCAGTCGACAAGATAGCCGGCTACATGATGCTCAACAAGATTCCCCCGGACGACAAGATTTTTTACACAACAGGCCGGCTGACATCGGAAATGATTATCAAATGCGTGGCGATGGGCATTCCGATCCTCGTTTCGCGTTCCGGGTTTACTGCCTGGGGGGTTGATCTTGCCCGCGAGGCAGGGCTTACCCTTATTGGCCGCGCCCGTGGAAAGAGGTTCATGGCTCTGGCCGGCGAAGAGCGTATCGAGTTCGATGCTGACATGTCTTCTGCTGCCGAAGAAGCGCCAAAGCACAACCGCAAGGCGGCCAATGTCTGAGAAAAATCCAGTTGCCGCGGTGATACTCGCCGGTGGCCTTGCCCGTCGCATGGGTGATGCCGCCAGCGGCGATAAGGCCATGCTGCAACTTGGCGGAAGGCCCATTCTTAGCCATGTAATTTCCCGTTTGCGCCCGCAGGTGGAACATATCGCCATTAACGCGAACGGCCCGCCGGAACGGTTTGCGCAGTTCGGCTTGCCGGTTGTGGCAGATCCTGTTGCCGGGTTCGCGGGCCCCCTTGCCGGTGTGCTGGCCGGGCTGGACTGGGCCCGGGCAAATGTGCCGGATGCAAAATGGCTGGTATCTGTTGCTTGCGATACTCCGTTCTTTCCGAAAAACCTGGTTGCGCACATGACGTCGGTCGCCGGGGCGGGAAATGCGGACATGGTTTGCGCGGCATCTGGCGGGCGCCATCATCCTGTGTTTGGGCTTTGGCCGGTAAGTGTTGCCGATGAACTAAGGCAGGCAATGATTGGGGATGAAATCCGCAAAGTTGACCTCTTCACTGCAAGATACAGGCTGGTTGTTGCAGAATTTGGCAGTGAACCGGACGACCCGTTTTTCAACGTGAACCGTCCGCAAGACCTTGAGCACGCTGAAAGCATTACCATGGAAGCGCTGTCATGAGCGCTCCTGTTTTCGGCGTTGCCGGTTATAAGAACTCCGGCAAAACCACCCTCGTGGAACGGTTGGTTCGCGACCTGTCGGAGCGCGGTGTCAAGGTTTCAACCTTGAAGCATGCCCACCATAATTTTGAGATTGATCACGCGGGCCGCGACAGCCACCGCCACCGGGCAGCGGGCGCACGCGAAGTTGCAATCGTATCACGGAGCAGATGGGCAGTTATTCATGAGTTGCACGGCAGTGATGAACCGGACATGGAGCAAATGCTTGCCAAGTTCGCTCCGTGCGATCTTGTCATTATTGAAGGTTACCGCTCCGGCCCGCAGCCCAAAATTGAAATCCGGGATGTCACACTCGATCATCCGGTTATTGCCGGGGATGACAATTTGGTTGTGGCGATTGCAGCTAATGGTCCTGTTTCGGAAACGAACCTGCCGGTGTTCGATCGTGACGATATTGACGGAATTGCCAATTTCATCATCAGCCATTGCGGGGTGCGGACATGACTGCCGCCCGCCGTTTGCTGGATGATTGTTTCCTGCACGACAAGGACCGATTGCGCCATGATGAGGTTCTTGCGCTGCTGAAAGAACGGCTTTCTCCCGTCGCTAATGTTGAAAAGGTCCCGCTCGGCGACGCGTCAGAACGGGTTCTTGCAGAAGATGTTACCGCGCCGCGCCCGGTGCCCGCGCACACCAATGCTGCAGTTGATGGTTATGCAGTTGCTGCCGCCAGTCTTGAAAGTGGTTCGGAAAACCGTTTGCCCGTGACCATGCGCATTGCGGCAGGCGATCCAGCGGCGGAGCGTCTGGAAAAGGGCACAGCTGCGCGCTTATTCACCGGCGCCAAGCTGCCGGAGGGTGCCGACACGGTCATCATGCAGGAAGACTGTGAAACCGTTGAAACTGACGTTATGATCCCGGCTGGTGTGAAACGCGGAATTAATGTGCGTTCTGCCGGTGAAGATGTTGGTCAAGGGGGGGTGGTGGCCCAAAAAGGCCAACGGGTTACCCCGCAGCTTCTTGCTGCGATTGCCTCTGCCGGCTACGGGGAAGTTTCATGTTTTAGGCAGCTGAAGGTCGCGCTGGTTTCAAGCGGCGATGAAGTCATCCGCCCCGGCACACCGTTTCGCGACGGGTTGGTTTACGATTCAAATCACTTCCTGCTTGATGCTCTTTTGCAGACAGTGCCCACACAGGTTCATGATCTTGGAATTTTGCCGGATGATGCAGCCAAGGTAGATGAGGTGATCGGTACTGCTGCTCAAACCCACGACGTCATTTTGACCACCGGCGGTGCGAGCCGGGGTGAAGAAGATCATATGGTTGAATTGATTGCTTCTAGGGGCAGCCTTCATGCGTGGCAGCTGGCGATAAAGCCGGGTCGGCCTATGGCATTCGGCCAGCTCGGTAATTGCGTTTTTCTTGGCCTTCCCGGAAATCCGGTAGCCGCATTCGTTTGCTTTTTGCTCTATGCGCAACCGATGTTTGCGCACCTGCAGGGGGCTCTATGGAACCCGCCGCAGAGTTTTGAATTGCCGGCAGGTTTTTCCATTCAAAAGAAGAAGCCCGACCGGCGGGAGTTCTGGCGGGGCTGGATTGAAGATGGAAGTTTACGAAAATTCGAGCGCGATGGATCCGGGCTCATTTCCGGCTTGACCACGGCCACGGGCCTTATTGAAATCCCCGAAGAGGTAACCCATGTGGATGAAGGCGATTTATTGAAGTTCATCCCGTTTTCTTCCTACGGAATTAAATCATAAGAGAACAACCACATGAGTGATGTGACCCCAAAAGACATTCTAGATTTCTGGATTAATGCTGGCAGTAAAAGATGGTACGCCAAGAGCGATGAATTCGATGCGGAAATCGTCAGTAATTTCCGTAGCTGCCATGAAATTGCCCGCGCCGGCGGCCTTGATGGCTGGTGTGAAACACCGGAAGGCGCGCTGGCCCTTATCATTTTGCTGGATCAGTTCCCCCGCAACATGTACCGTTGCACACCTGATATGTTTGCCGCTGACGCTAAAGCTCTCGCCATCGCCAAAGAGGCGCTTGCACGTGGTTTCGATGCTGAGGTGCCGGAACCGCTCCGCCAATTTTTCTTTATGCCCTTCATGCATTCAGAACAGCTGGAAGAGCAGGAAAGATGCGTCAGTCTTTTCACGGAAGCTGGATTGAAAGACAGCATTTCCTATGCCGTCGATCATCGGGACATTGTTGCGAAGTTTGGCCGCTTTCCCCATCGCAACAAGGTGCTTGAACGCGAAACAAGCGCTGAGGAGCAGGCATTCCTCGACGATGGCGGGTTTGCCGGGTAAGCCCTACTTGCTTTCTAGCCAGCTTGTGATGGCGGCTGCAATTTCAGATGCGGAATCTTCCTGAATGAAGTGAATGCCCTTCACGGTCACTTCCGTCTGGTTGGGCCAGGATCGGCAAAATTCGCGCTGCGGGCCAATGAGAATGGCGCCGGGTTCCGCATTTACAAAAAGCTTGGGAACACCGCTCTGGGCAAGCCATGCGCCATATTCCTCAACGATTGCAACCACATCCTCAGGCTCGCCGCCCAAGGGAATTTGCCGTGGCCACGTCAAGGTCGGGCGGCGGTCTTCACCAGGGGTTTCAAATGGCCGGCGGTATTCAGCCATTTCCGCTTCGTCCAGCTTGCGCATAATCGAACCTGGCAGAATTTTTTCGATAAAAACGTTCTTTTCCAAAATCATGTTTTCACCGGCGGGCGAGCGGAACCCTTCAAAGACGGGCCGTGCGGCCTGGCTGAACTCATCCCACGCCATGGGTTTGACGACAGCTTCCATATAGACGATGCCGGCCACCCTTTCAGGGTTGCGCCTGGCCCAGTCAAATCCAAGGGCCGAACCCCAGTCATGGATAACCAGCGTGATGGGACCGTCTGGTAAAATTTCGTCCAGCAGCTTGTTGAGATACTCGCGATGTTCAACGAACCGGTACCGGTCCGGCCCGCTGTCTGGCAGCTTGCCGGAATCCCCCATGCCGATAAGGTCAGGCGCAATGCATAAATGAACGGCCGACAATGGCTCCATAATATCGCGCCACAAAAACGATGATGTGGGGTTCCCGTGAAGGAACAACATGGTTGGCCCGGAACCCATCTCAACCCAAGCCATCTGGTGGCCGTTGACGGTTGTGAATTTCTTTTTGTCTTTCCAGGCCATTTGTTTCTCCCGATGCCGTTAGCGCCCTGCCAACCAGATTGCACCCATGATTATGATGATTGCTATGAACTGCAAAATCACCCGCCAGCGCATCAGGGTTTGTGATGTGTTGGGGCTGCCGCCGCGCAGCATGTTCCAAAGGCCAAGAAGCAGGACAATGCTCACGGCAGCAAGCGCAACGGGTACGAGATACTCAAAGAAGTTCATTAGCTGGATTATTCCTTGTTTGACACATAAAGGACGAAGCGGTCGAAAAGCCGGGCCGGCATTGCCCGGCGCGCCGTTGCCATAATCGTTGTCGCCAGTGTGACATGGTAATGGGGCCTTGGCTTGGGGCTTTCCAATGCGTGGATGAGTTTCTTGAAAACCGCATCGGGTCCAAGCTTCAGGCGCGAGCTCGTACCGCCATTTTCCAGCAATGCAAGATGCCGCCTGTAGGTTTCGCGGTGGTGCGAGGCGTCAATATCGATATTCTCATGAAACTTCGCCAGGGCATTTTCGGGAAACCGGCTTTGAATGGGCCCGGGCTCAATAATGGAGACAAAAATATTCGTTCCCGCAAGCTCCAGCCGCATGGCGCTGCTCAGGCCTTCCAGCGCGAATTTCGATGCGACATAGGCGCCCCGAAATTTCATCGCAACAAGGCCGAGAACACTTGAGTTCTGGACAATACGCCCCTCACCATTTGCGCGCATGGTTGGCAAGAGCCGGCATGTCAAATCATGCCAGCCCAAAAGATTTGCCTCAAACTGGGCGCGCAACACATCGGGCGTCAGGTCCTCAACCGCGCCTGGTTGCCCGTACGCTCCGTTGTTGAACAGGCCGAAAAGCTTGCCGTTTGAAATGTGCTTTGTGTCTTCAGCACATTTGGCAATGGAAGCGGCATCAGCATAATCGAGATGAAGGGTTTCAAGGCCTTCGCTGCGCAAACGTTCAATGTCTTCACTTTTGCGCGCTGTTGCAATCACCTGCCAACCGCGCGCTTTCAGGGCATGGGCGCAATGGTGGCCAATTCCTGAAGAACAACCGGTAACAAGGATGAAGCGCCCGGAATTGTTCAACTAGTTGGCCCCTTCGAGAAGCCGCCTCACAATCACCTGGGCCTGGATTTCACCGGCGCCTTCAAAGATGTTGAGAATGCGCGCATCGCACAACACGCGGCTGATTTCATATTCAAGGGCAAAACCGTTGCCGCCGTGAATTTGAAGCACATTATCTGCTGCCGCCCAGGCTGCCCGTGCACCCAACAGCTTGGCCATGCCTGCTTCCAAATCACACCGCTTGCCGGAATCCTTTTGCCGGGCCGAATAGTAGGTGAGCTGGCGTGCTGCCATTGTCTCAACTGCAATCATGGCAAGCTTATCGGAAATGCGCGGGAACGCGATAATCGGCTCTCCGAACTGAATACGCTCCTGGGCATAGCGCATTCCGAGTTCCAGGGCGTTCTGGCACACACCCACTGCCCGCGATGCGGTTTGAATACGCGCGGCTTCGAAAGTTTGCATGAGCTGCTTAAACCCCTGGCCCTCCTCACCGCCGAGCAAATTTCCCGCCTCTACGTCAAAGTTATCGAAGGCGATCTCGTATTCTTTCATGCCGCGGTAGCCGAGCACTTCGATTTCACCGCCTGACATGCCATCGGCCGGGAATGGATCCTCGTCGGTTCCGCGGGGCTTTTCAGCAAGGAACATGGAAAGGCCGCGATAGCCATTTTCGTCCGGATTGGTACGCGCAAGAAGGGTCATCACGTCTGCGCGCACGGGGTGGGTAATCCATGTCTTGTTGCCGGTTATTTTATAGACATCACCGTCAAGCACCGCGCGGGTGCGCAACGAGCCAAGGTCAGAACCTGTATTTGGCTCCGTAAACACGGCGGTTGGAAGAACTTCGCCAGCAGCGATTTTCGGAAGCCATTTTTGTTTTTGCTCTTCCGTGCCGCCGGAAAGGATAAGCTCGGCGGCGATTTCCGCGCGGGTTCCAAGAGAGCCGACAGCAATGTAACCGCGCGAGAGCTCTTCAGAAACAACGCACATGGATTCCTTGCCCATCGCGAGCCCGCCATACTCCTCCGGCAACGTCAAAGAAAACACACCCAACTCGGCAACTTCTGATATGATCGAAAGCGGAACATAATCGTTCTTCAAGTGCCATTCATGGGCGTGCGGAACGACTTTTGCATCGACATAGCGGCGAATCTCGCTGCGCATCTGTTCAAGAGTCTCATCAAGGCCTGCATCGCCGAAGGTTGCCGTACCGTCCGCCTCAACCATCAGCTCGGTGATGCGCTTGCGTACCGTCGAGGTGCAGCCGTGAGCGCGAAGCTCGGCGCAGGCGCCAGTTCTGAGCGGCGCCATTTCCTCCCATGTGAGCCCCATGTCTGACGGGCGAACAAATTCCACCTGGGTCATGGGAATGCCGCCATTAATCTGGTTCAGGTATTCCCCGAAGCAGGCTTGAACCAAAAGCGCTTCAAGCTCGCTAAAGCGCCCTTCGGTTGAAAGCCTCCGGGCATAGTCTGCAAGTTGGCTGAGTGTTGCGTGATATGTCGCCAGCCAGGCCAGGCCATGGGTTGCATGCTGGTCGCGTTGCAGAAGATCGGCTTCTATCTTGCCGTGCTTTGAAACAAAGATACCAACGCGGTTGCGGGCCAGCGCATAAATCTCATCCAAATCTTTGACAGTATCTTCTAGAAGTGCTGAAAGCCCTTCAAGAACAGGGCCGCTGGGCCCAGTGTCTTCCGCCAAACTCATCATGTCACCCATCGGTCATTTTACTTTGTGAGAGGGCTTATACCCTTTATTGTGCACTGCAGTATAGCCTTTCTGGCAGGATAATCCGCCGCAGGGCCAAGATCAGCTGTTCCGCCCGGCCAGAGCAACCGCAAAGCCGCAAACAACCATCCCGGCAATTTGCACAATTGTCAGAGTTTCCCCGAACATGAGCCAGGCGATGATGGCCGTCACTCCGGGCACCAGAAAGAAAACTGCTGAAATTCTGGATACCTGACCATGGCGGATCATCAGCATATAAAGACTGATAGCGCCGAGAGACAGAACAATCGCCAGCCAGACAAGCGCGAAAATAAGTTCACCGGTCCAATTGAAAGTGAACGTTTCCCGGGTGATCAAGGCGACTGCAAGCATGGTCAAGGTGGCGCCCACATATTGCCAGACCGCCCCGGTGGTAAGGTCCGTGCCGGTGGCAAATTTCTTTTGATAGATCGAGCCGATGGTGATGCTGAGAGTTGCAAACACGCTTGCGGTAACCGTCGCAAAATCAATCCCAGACCCCACCAAATTGAGCTTCGGGGCGAAAACCATTGCAACCCCCGCGATTCCAATTCCGAGCCCCAGCCAATGCCGCGCGCGCACTTCTTCGCCCAGGAACGCACCTGCAAGAAGAGCGGTAAGCAATGGCTGCAAACCTACGATCAGTGCAGAAACTCCTGCTGGCATGCCCTGGTCGATGGCCCAAAACACACCGCCCAGATAACCTCCATGAATCAGGCAGCCAACGATGAATGCATGTAGAACATCCCGTCGCGATGGCCACTTCGCCTTCATCGCCAACGCAAGAATTGTGACAAGACCGGCAACCAAGCCAAACCGCAGGGCCAAAAATGCGAACGGCTCGGCGTAAGGCATGCCTAGGCGCGCGCCAATGAAACCGGTCGACCACAAGAGAACAAAAAGACCTGGCGCGAGCACCAGCCAGCTCCGGCTTGTGTCTGCTGTGCGTGTTTGCGGCTCAATCATAACAACGATTGGCCGTAATAGACTTGTCTTCAACAGCCGTCATAACTTAAACCAGTGAATGGGTGATGTTCCAAGGAAGCTATAATTAATAACGGGGCGAAGCTTTGCTTTCAACAATTTGGAACGTTCTGAAAGACGCCTATGCGCGTTTTTACGCCGATGACGGGTTTCCCAATTCCGGCAATATTGCCTATTGCGTCATTCTGGCGGTGTTTCCGTTTTTGATTTTTGTCTTTTCCCTTTCTGCCTTTTTTGTAGACGAAGCGCTGGCGCAGCAGGTTGTCGATACCCTTCTGGACATTGCACCGCACGAGATTGTGGAACCGCTTATTCCGAACATAAAAAGCCTTCTCACCGCCCAGCGGGCCGATTTGCTCACGGTCAGCGGCTTTATCACAATCTGGACGTCGTCGCGCGGGGTGGAGAGCCTGCGCATCGGCCTGAACCGCGCTTACCGTTTCTACGAGCACCGGCCCATGTGGTGGCGCATTGTTCAGGACATGATTATCGTGGTGTTTGGCGCGGCTCTTTCAATCGGCCTGGCGCTTACCATGGTGTTTGCCCCGGCAATCTGGGCGGTGTTGGTTGCAACCCTGCCGGCCCTTGGAGATTTCTCCTTCAAATTTGAAATCTTGCGCTATGTGGCGGGCTTTTTGCTATTAGGTTTTGGCTTGATTGGCGGGCATATGTTTTTGCCCTCTCGCCGGCTGCCTTTGTCGGTGCTGTGGCCGGGCATTGTGCTCACCATGTTTGCCTGGCTTATCATTGCCGCGGGTTATTCCTATTACCTTTCATATTTTGCTTATTTTGCAAGCCTTTATGCAAGCCTTGGTGGCTTGTTTGCAGCACTCATTTTTCTCTATATTTCGGCGGCCATATTCCAGTTTGGCGGTGAAATCAACCGCGCCGTCTACGCACGTCGGTTCCCCGGGCGAAAAATCAACTCAGACTTTGATGGCGGCAACTAGTATTATTGCAATTGATTTGGCTCAATGTGCCAAACTGTTTTGGGCGGGCATACTTGTTTCGGTTGCTGATAGTAGAGGTGCGCCATGCTTGAAATTTCACCTGCCAAAGTTGCCCACATTATCGTGCGGGCCCGCGAATTCGATGCGAAAGTGGGCGCATGGGATGAACCGGCGATGGAAGCTGAATACGAAGATGATGCCGACGCAATTCTGGAAGACCGTAGCGGAGATGCCACCGAAAACGAAGTGTCCGAATTCATTGCCGGCCTGAACATTGATGAACAGGTGCATCTAGTGGCGCTCGCCTGGATTGGCCGCGGCACATACACCGCAGATGAATTTGCCGAAGCGGTCGATATGGCGCGGGCCGAGCGTACAATCCCGACAGAGCAATACCTTCTAGGCATTCCCCTTCTGGCTGATTACCTTGAAGAAGGGCTTGAAAAGCTCGGCTTTTCGATTGAGGAAGTTGAACGCGGGGTATTGTGACACTCCTTTATTGCTGGGTGCGCAACGGCGAGGACTGCACCAGGAAGATTGTGACAAGCGGAGCAACCACCCCGATAACCGCCACCGTTATCAAGAGATAGCCAAGCTGCTCGTAGTCGGCTGCGATTGTTGTCTCGCCGGTCGTCCTGTCTTTTACCTCGCGGGTTACGACAAACACCTGATTGAGATATTTGGTGCCGAGATTGCTGGCCGACAGGGCAAGATTTGTGAACGAGGCCATGACGGCGAAGAACGTTGCTTTCAGGTGGGCGGGCGCATTTTTGGCAATCCAGGCCAGCATGGGGATCATTGATATCTGTCCCAGGGGCGATTCCAGCATGGTGTCGAGAATGGCGATAAACCGCGCATCAATAACGCCGTTCGACCAACTTTCCGTCCAATGATGGAGCCCAAAGTAAAGGCCGATATTCGGCAGCGAGAGTATGCCGCTTGCAACGGTGAGCCAGAAAACAACAAAGGCAATCGAATTCGTTGCCATAAGCGGGCGCAACACCAGCATGCCGGCCAATGTAAGGCATGATGTGATAAGGCTCAGCACCGAGAGGAACTGCTGATCAAATCCGAGAATATCAATCTCCCACCAAGTGAAACCGGGCCCAACCCCGGGCACCGCGCGGAACACGAAAATAATGAGGGCGGTGCCGACAAGGGCGCCACGGACATCCTCCGGCAGTTCCTGGATGAGTTTCCGCATGAGGAAGAGAACGATCGCTATGGAGCCAATGAAAATGATCTCCTGGTCGAACGGAATTGCGGAAAGGCCTACCGAAATTGTGAACACAGCAAAGAACAGGCCACCGCCAAAAATCCACCAGTTTGGTTTCGTGTCTGCGCTGCCGGACACCAGCATCTGCTCGATCTCGCCATCATCGAACCCACGCCCGCGCAGGCGGGACTTGCGCTGCGCGACGTTGATCTCTCCAAGGGTGACACCGGTTACGGAAATAAGCGGAATGGCAAGGGCGATAAGATAGATCTGGCCATAGATATCAATCTTTTGCGCTTCTGACATGGTTTCAACGCCGGAGAACATGGTGATGTTGAGCCCGGCGACCAAAACCAGCCCGGAAATTATCGCCACCCGCCCGAGGGTCTGCATGGTGGTGTGCATGACCTTTATCTGCGCATCGCCGATCGGTTTTCCGTCTTCGTCAACTGTCGGCACCGCCTCAACGGTCATCGCATCTGCAACCACGTCTTGGACAACGTAGCCAACCGGCGCCAGAAGGGCTGCAAGCACATACCAGCCCTCCACCAGCCAGAACTGGGCCATCCATTGTGTCTGCGTAATGAGCAGGTACATGATGGTGATGCTGGCCGCGATAAGGCCGGCGCCAAGATAGACAAGCAGATACTTCCAGCGCCAGATGACATCGACCAGATGGCCAAGCGGCATTTTGAGCGCCCAAGGAATTCCGGCCCAAAACCCTAAGCTGGCGAGAAAGGCTGCTGAAAGGTTGAGATAGTCTTTGATGAAGAAGGTGCCGACAATGCCCGTCAGCCCGGCCACGCCTGCTGCCAGGTAAACCATGAGCGGTGGCAGATAGGACCAGCGGAACTGCCGCCCCAAATCAAAAACGGTTTGGTCAATCCAACGTGCCAGTGTGCTGACGGCCATTACTTCGCTACCTGCCGAAACTCTCTACGATCCATTCCAAACGTACAGACTTTTTTATGTGATTGAACAGCCAATGGAGCTGTTGTGGACTTTTTGCTCTGTGAAAAACTGCCGGTGGAAGCTTTAGATGCGCGGACACGAAGTGCCATCCCGCTCATGCAGAGGCATCTCCTGGCAGGGAGATTGCCCGGAGTTCGAAAACAGAAAACGCGGGTCAATCAGAAACCGCAATCTGTGACAACTTTTTGCGGTTCTGAACGACCCGCGCGTGGCGATTTAACGAACCCGTTTAACGGGGCCCGACACGTGTTGTCTTGCCTATCGGCTCAAACAACGCTGGCCAGCGTCTTCACCAGGCAATCGAACCGAATTTGCTCGCCGCCGGAGCCGAAACTCCAGAGGGCAGCACCTACTCCCAAACATGGGCGAATGATACTGAGCTAGCACTCAGGCAGCTTCTCCAGGGGGGATGCGGTCTGGCACAGCTGCGCCCGATATGGCCGGCTCCGTTCAGCCGGACACTTCGGGACGCCACTCTCGCTGCATTAAAAACTCGCTAAGCCACTAAAAAAAACAATTAAAAGATAAGTCAAAATAATCATCCCCACCCTACGCCCTAACTTAGAATGAGTATCAAATAGCACAAACACTGCGTGTACGCTCTTTAGGTTTATACATTGGTTCTGAGGCGTAGCCTCAATCTTGGGTCGCTTCCGGGCGCTTTTTCTCGATGATTTTGTTGATTGTACGTGATGCCGATACAGAACTGGCGAAAATGTAGTGTTCTTGCGTCGTGCTGATGTCCGCATGGCCCAGTAGTTGGCTTGCAAGGGCAATGTTTGCCGGATCGTGCACACTTCTCTTCGTTGCGGCAATACGCCTGAAGTCGTGCACGGTGAAGGCGGTGCCGAATGCCTGTTCGGTGCGCTGCTTAGCCACAATGTTCATCCGGTCGCCACCGAGCCGTCCTCCCTTGCATGAGGTAAACAACATGGAATGCTTGGCTGCACCCGGAAAACACAGGCGAATGTGCTCCAGGTAGCGATCAATATGGACCGACAGTTCCTCGTGAAGTTCAAATTGCAGGACACACCGTGTCTTCGTCTCATGGCGCCCGAAGCAAACAATGTATTTGCCAGATTGCCGGATGAGGTTCTCGCCAAGCACGATGGACGTGATGTTTCTGCGGCGCATCGGGCAGCAAGACAGTACCGCGATAATTAGACCGTCACGATAGTCCAACAATGTATTCTTTGTGGCCTTGCCATCAGATTGAAACTTCCGCCAGGCGTTTCCCATCAGGCGGATTCCCAGATCGAGTGTTTCCGCAGCCGTGACAAGAATAAGTGCCCTGGAAGGCCGACCGCTGGCAGACTGCTTCAACCGACAGCACAAATCCTCAAACCATGCCCAGTTCCTGGTGGGCTCCATGCTCCACGCTACCTGGAGAAGATTGCGCAGGTAGTCTGCGGTGGTGTGCGGCCCACAGGTTTTGGTCAAGCTCTTGCCGAAAGATCTAATCCGCTCCGGCGTCATCCGGTCCACAGGTGCCTCACTGAGGCACTCGGGGCACGCAATCCTCAGGTAGCCTAACCACCTGCGAAAGGCATAGGTGTAGGCGGTTTTGGTTGCGCCTGACACGTGAGACAGCGGCCCGGTATTATCGAACAGTCCGTCACCCTTTTCGAACAAGGCGAAAAACGCTTCTCGATCCCGTTCTGGCCAATCAATGACTTGGAGATGCTTAAGACGTTGCCGTTTCATTCATCATCTCCAAGTTTGCCCTTACGCAGCTTGTCGATGAGCTTGTTGTGGCTGCGGGAAGATTGCAAAGTATCGAGCTCCGCGTAATAGCTGACTGTGGTTTTCGAGCTCTTATGGCGCAGATGATTTTTTACCTCTTCAATCTGACCGGACTTGTCATCCAGAATGAACTTTCCAAGAATGTGCCTGTATTGATGTGGGGTTACATCAAGGCCCAAGTGCTTTTGCACCCGCTCTTTGAGCTGTTGGGCAAGTGTGGCCGGACTTTTCCGTGTGCCAGTTTTGTTGACGAACAGAATCTTCCCTCTGTGCCCAATGACCGATCTAACAATCTTTCGGTAGAACCGGATCCGGGCGATTGTATCCGACGGCAGTTCAAACAACGCAGAATGGTCGTTCTTCATCTCTTCCGACCGCAGTGAGATGAAAACCTTCTCACCGGGCCGTGCTGGCATCCTTATGTGTGTGCCGAACTCCAGGCTGATGAGATTTTGCATGCGTAGCGCGCAATGAAGTTGAATGTCGATGGCGACAGCCAGTTGCGCGGCCACGTGATCGCGAATTGTCCATTTCTTTTTCTTCGGCAGCAGGGCAAGGATTTTGTCGGGCAACTGAACCAAACCTTCAACTATGGCTTCGTCTGACAGTTTGACCAAGAGCGCCCTGTTTTTCTCTGTCATGCCGGAAGGTGCCTTGGGGAGCTTGGCAAACAGGCGCTTTAATTCCTCAATGACATCAACGCCTGGCTTGGCCCATTCCTTGGCGATGGCGAGCAAGGTCTTGGCAATGACTTCGTTGTAGACGTTCAGAACTTGGCCGACCGCTTTGTACCGCTCACCCGGAATGGTCTTGAAGCGGCCAGAAGGTCAGAGCGCAGGTTGGTGAGGGTTTTCCGGCTCGGTTTGCACGGGCCTGTCGAAAGGCCATCCAGGTCTTAACGGATTTGCATATTGTCCAGCGGGCAATCGTCGAGGCTGCGATACGTGAGCTTTGCGAATCGCCGCAATGCGGAGAGAAAATCCCGCTTGCGGGTCGATGCCAATATCTCATTCGCTTCCACCACTTTGAACACATGCCACAAGGTGGGCGGCGATTGCTGATCTAGGAGAATTGGTCGAGGCATCAACAACGGATATCAGCGAAGGCGGCTCGTCTGTTCAAACTGGGGCCGAACTTCGCCAGCTTACTGTATTGTTTTGCGACCTAGTTAGATCCTCGGAACTCTCGCGGCAAATGGACCCGGAGAGAATGAGTGCCCTGCTGCGAGATTATCAAAATTGTGTTTCTGGTGAGATAGCTCGATATAACGGCCATGTTGCCAAATTTATGGGCGATGGAGTGCTTGCCTATTTCGGCTGGTCATCGGCACACGAGGACGACGTTGAACAGGCAGTTCGGTCAGGCCTTGCAGTGATCAGTGCGGTGCAGCGGTTGACTGATCCTGCCGGAACGCAGCTGCAGTCCCATGTTGGCATCGCCACCGGTCTGGTGGTGGTAGGTGATCTTGTGGGTAACGAAGAAGCACGTGAACGTGTCGTAACGGGCGAAACTCCGAATCTTGCGGCCCGCCTGCAAGAAGTTGCGAATCCAAATTCTCTCCTGGTTAGCGAAGTCACAGCGAAACTATGCCGACCCGCTCATTGGTTTCGCGGTTGGTTTGAACGGTGGCGCTTCCATTCTGACAAGCTAAGTTCTGGTCGCCTATATGACGGCAGTAAATCTTAAGAAAAACCAGTTTGTCGCCGCCATAGCGTTTTTGTACCTGGTAAAAATCGCACCCATCTATGCGACGCTTTCCTTTTTTCGATCGCTATGACTTCACCACACTAATGATTTAGGCCGGTTTGTTTGTGCCGAAGACAGTCAGGCTGAATATTGGCCGAAACATCAGGGACAAGATCTCATAAAAAGATTTCGAGCGCACCGTCGTCGACCTGCTGTTTTTGATCGGCTGCCTGCCCATAAACAAAGCCTTGGCGCTGTCTTGATCAAAGCATAACGCTGCCAGCCCGAAAAGCCGCTGCGATTCAAGCGCTACGTTGAGTTTTGAACTTTACAGGGATTTGGTTGCGGGGGCCTGATAACACCGAGGTTTGTATTTGGATTCGATAGCCTTGGTTGCGAGATCCGCTTTTGCGAATAAAGCGGACTTGACTGCAATTTCCGGCATTGTCCGCTTTGTGCCATTAGCGGACATCTTGTCGGTTTTGATTGATGTCAATGCGAAGTTGCAGAAAGTCTGCAAGTTAGGAGTTGTGCAGCAACGACCGCTTTTTTGATACGTCGCAACTTTCGTTCCTCGTGTTTCAAATCTAAGGATTCGGATCACGTCGAAGACCTTTTCCAAAGGGAGGGATCGATGGAGCAAGAAGTGAAATCCGCAAATGCAGTGCCCCTGAATTGGAACGAAGTCTTCTTCACAAACTGTCCAATGGTGTCGGCTAACAACATCGACCAGGAACTGGGCTGGTGCAAAACTGACTTCAAACACATGGGTGTCGATTATTCCTATTTCCGCTCTCGCCGTGGGAATGACTGGTATCCTCACTATATTCACAATCTGGACAACTTGATCCGGTTTGGAGGGCTCTATCCGCCTATCGAAGTGCACGCTGACATTCGCCGTACGCGGCTTCTCGGCGCGACGTGGGTATACGAAGGCGGCTGCATGATGGTGCGGTCAAGAGGCTCGATCTACCGAATGAAAGACCTCAAGGGCAAGAAAATCGGACTGTCGAAGAGCCTCAACACAATCAAGAACGACTGGTGGCGTATCAACGAGCACATGGGCATCGAGAGCATGCTCCGCATGAATGGCATGGCCATGGAAGATGTCGAGATAGTCGAGTTTCCATATCCAGATGATTGGTACGACAAACCAGAAATGATGGAACCGATGCTCAACCCCACTGATGTATGGGGCAGACGGGACCACAAGCATGATCTGGCCTTTCGCCCGCTCGAAACAGCACTTTTGGAAGGCAAGGTCGACGCAATTTATACCCTCAGCAAGGTCTTCCAGCATTTGCAAGAGGACACTGGAAAGATTAAGGCCATCGAAGACCTTTCGCGGTATCCGGACTGGACACTTCAAGTCGCGAACACCCCAGCAGTGATCACCTGCACAGATGTGATGGCCGAAGAGCATCCGGAACTGGTCGTCACCTATATGAAAGCGATGATAAAGGTGGGACGTTGGGCCAACGCTCACAAGCGGGCGGCGGCCGTTATTCTCGACCGCCAGACATTTTACCGAGACGCTGAAGATACCTACAAGGGTATCAAGAATGTCGACATGGTTCCCAACTTGTCACCGCAAAACTTGGCTTGTGTGGAAATTGGCAAGGATTTCATGCTGAGCCACGGTTACATCAAAAACGATTTTGATGTTCATGAGTGGGCGGCCCCGGAATTTTTGGAAGAAGCCGTAAATCAGTTGGCCCAGGAACGCTGGAAGAAAATATCCCAGGAGAAACTCTCGATGCCGGAAGGTACCCGGCTGGGATAGTTCTTGCGCTTCAAGCCAAGACAACCCTATTAGGGGGCAAAAAAGAGAGTAACTAGATGGTAGTTTCACTTAAGAAAATGATGGATGAGGCGCACAGGTCGGTGCCGAAAATCTCTCTCGAGAAAGCAATGAATCTGATCGAAACAGGCGCGGCAGTGCCCCTCGATGTGCGCGATGAGGCCGAATTTCGAGATAAGGAAAAGGTGCCCGGCGCTGTGAACTTACCCAGGGCGTATATCGAGTTCAAAGCTGATCCTGAATCTGCCAGACACGATCCTTTTCTGGAATGGACGAAGACCTACCTTGTCTATTGCCAAACCGGTGGGAGGGCGGCGTTGGCAAGCAAGACTTTGAAGGATATGGGTTTCACCGATGTCCGCCTGCTAGGTGGCATTTCTGAGTGGATCGAGGCTGGGGGTCCGACAGAGGATTAGAAAATCGCGCAAAGCACATAGCTTGCACTGCGCCAAGACTAGATCACGGCAAATATTCCCAAAAAATGACCGGCAACCCTCCCTGAAGGATGTCCGCATTTGGTGGAACAGCGGACCTCAACTGAATACGCGGCAATGTCTGCATTGTGCCAAAGGCGGTCACTTTTGTCTCGTCTTGTCAAGGCTTTCACGCAGCGCTTGATCAAGGATTGAAATTGCAAGATCGACTTCGTTTGTTGTGACGGTGAGAGGCGGCGCAATCCGCCAGACAGAACCGCGCTCTGGCCGACGCCGAATATTCATTGACAATCCAAGCTCGAAACACCTTTGCGTCGTAAGTGCGCCGAGTTCATGAAAGGGTTCGCGGCTTTCGCGATCCTTCACAAGCTCAACACCTAGAAGTAGTCCCTCTCCGCGCACATCTCCAATCACTTCATGAGCTTGCTGAAGTTCTTGCAATGCTTGTTTGAGGTAGTCCCCCATTTCGACAGCTCGATCAATCAAAGCCTCTTGCTCAATCGTTTCGAGAACGGCAATTCCAACGTTTGCTGGCAAGGGGTCGGACACATGGCTGGTATAGA
>JBPCVY010000158.1:0-9174 GCA_051010055.1 Hyphomicrobiales bacterium
CGAGTATCTTCTCCAGTTCCCCTTCTTCCAGACGCCTTTCGCGCCTGTTGTCCGTAAAGCGGAGCCGCACCTTGTCCAGGGGGTTCTCTTTGAGAGGTACGCCCCATTCGCTGCGGGCTGTCTCGAACATATGTCTGATTGGGTTTAACTGCCGTCTCAACGTAGATGGGAGAACCTTTTTTAAGCGTCGATCCCTGTAGCTTATGAAGTCCGATGTCTTCAGCGAGGTAAGGTTCTTTTTGCAAATCTTATCTCTGAGGAATGCATTTAGGACGATTGCCTCTACGGCAAATGCTTTCTTCCTAGGCGTTATCTCGTTCCTGTAACGAATTACAAGATCGCCCAGAGTAAAATTTTCGAGGGTTTCTCTGTTCTCCCCAAGTTCCCCTCTGTCAGCCCTCACTTCCATCTGCCGTGCCCAAGCTTCTGCATCCTTCCTTTGCAAAAAACTCTTTGTGAGAGATGGCTGACCTTTGCGTCTGATCTGAACCTGATACTTGTCGTTTCTTTTGCGCAACGTTGCCACAGCGTAGTTCCTTTCGTTGTGCCCGTGGTGTGCCAACGAGAACGAAAGAGAATCTTGGTTGTAGATGAGCTCAGTTATCCTTTTGTATTCATTAGGATAACTTGGCGCACCCGACAGGATTCGAACCTGTGACCTCTGCCTTCGGAGGGCAGCGCTCTATCCAGCTGAGCTACGGGTGCTTAAAGGGTGTCCTCCTTTAACCCATCATCGGCGTGGCTGCAATCGCTTTGCGCGGCCAATCCTCAAAGATAAGAGCTGCGCCTGATACCGTGATAGCGAAAACGGAGCACACCCCCCGCGCACATCTTTAAAATCAAAACCGGAAGCGACAAGCCTGTGGGTGCTGCGCGCTGGCATATGGCATCCGCCTGCAGCCAGTGGCATAGTGCGCCGATGGCATCTGAGAAAACACCTGTAAAACCTGGCGACCATTTCTACCTGGTCGATGGCTCATCTTATATTTTCCGCGCATACCACGCCCTGCCGCCGCTCACACGCAAGTCTGACGGCTTGCCGGTTGGGGCTGTGTCGGGCTTTTGCAATATGCTGAACCGCTTACTGCGCGAATCCAAAGACGATGATGCCCCCAGCCATCTTGCGGTGATTTTCGACTATTCATCGAAATCGTTCCGCAACGAGATTTTTCCAGACTACAAGGCCCACAGGCCGGAAGCGCCGGAAGATTTGCGCCCGCAGTTCGGCATCATCCGCCAGGCCACCAGGGCTTTCAATGTGCCGTGCATCGAGATGGAGGGCTTTGAGGCGGACGATCTCATCGCAACCTATGCCCGCCAGGCAGAAGAGGCCGGCGCAACGGTGAAAATCGTCTCATCAGACAAGGATTTGATGCAGCTTATAACGCCCCACATCGTCATGTATGACCAGATGAAAGACCGGGTGTTCGGTTCTGACGAGGTGGTGGAGAAATTCGGCGTTGGCCCGGAGAAAATGATCGATCTCCAGGCGATGGCCGGTGATAGCGTGGACAATGTGCCTGGTGTTCCGGGCATCGGCGTTAAAACGGCGGCGCAATTGCTTGAAGAATATGGCGATCTCGACACCCTGCTGGAACGCGCTGGCGAAATAAAACAGAACAAGCGCCGCGAAAACCTTATTGAGTTTGCAGATCAGGCGCGTCTGTCGCGCGATCTGGTAACGCTGAAAACAGACGTGCCGGTTGAAGTGCCGCTGGGTGAATTTGGCGTCGCCAACCCAAACGCTTCTGAGCTTATCGGGTTTCTCAAGGCAATGGAGTTCACCACACTCACCAACAGGGTGGCCTCGGAAATTGAGGCAGATGCATCTGAGATTGAACCTGTTGATGTTGAAATCAAACACTGGCAGCCGGAAGAACCTGAACCGGTTGTTCAAACCAATGGCGGGGCCCCAACGCCGCAGGCGGGCGCTGCTTTGTGGGCAGCAGCGGCAAAAACCCCGCTAATAGATACAACCGCGTATGAAACGGTAACGACACCCGATAGCCTTCAAAGCTGGCTCGATGAGGCAAAGCAGGCCGGGCTGGTGGCGTTTGATACAGAGACAAACTCTCTTGACGCCATGCAGGCGGAATTGGTTGGCTTTTCGCTGGCAACAGCGCCGGGCAGGGCTTGCTATGTGCCTGTCGGTCATGGCAATGGCGGCGGTGACCTGCTCGAATTTGAAGTGGAAAAGCCGGCGCAAATCAGCGAAGCCGATGCCCTTGCCGGCCTTAAGAAGCTTCTGGAAGACTCGGGTGTTTTGAAAATCGGGCAAAACCTAAAATATGATCTTCTTGTCATGAAGCAGCGCGGAATAGACATCGCGCCGCTGGATGACACGATGCTTTTATCTTACGCGCTGGATTCTGGCCGCAACGGCCATGGCATGGATGAGTTGTCGCAAAAGCATCTCGGCCATACACCTATTTCGTTCAAAGACGTTGCCGGCACAGGCAAGAAACAACTCACGTTCGACAGGGTGCCCCTTGATCTGGCCACGCCTTATGCGGCGGAGGATGCTGATGTCACACTGCGGTTGTGGATGATTTTGAAGCCCCGCCTGGCAGCTGACAGCAAGACCACAGTATACGAAACCCTGGAGCGGCCATTGGTGCCGGTGCTGGCGGCAATGGAGAATGCAGGCGTCACCGTTGACCGCACCGTGCTCTCCAGGCTTTCGGGTGATTTTGCGCAAACCATGGCAGGGCTTGAAGCAGAAATTCACGAGCTTGCAGGCGAGCCTTTTAACATCGGTTCGCCCAAGCAACTTGGCGAAATCATATTCGACAAGCTTGGCCTTGAAGGCGGCAAGAAAACGGCAACCGGCGCCTGGAGCACAGGCGCTGCGGTGCTGGAAGATCTGGCCGCGCAAGGACATGAGTTGCCGGTCAAGGTGCTTGAGTGGCGCCAACTTGCCAAGCTCAAAAGCACCTATACAGATGCCCTGCCGGAATTTATCAATCCCAAGACGGGCCGCGTGCATACGTCATACGCAATGGCGTCCACGTCAACGGGCCGGCTTTCTTCATCTGACCCGAACCTGCAGAACATTCCGGTTCGCACCGAAGAGGGGCGCAGAATCCGTACTGCGTTTATTGCTGAAAAAGGCAACAAACTCATTAGCGTCGATTACAGCCAAATCGAGCTACGCGTGCTGGCCCATGTGGCCAATATTCCACAGCTCAGGAAAGCGTTCGATGATGGCCTTGATATTCACGCCATGACCGCGTCTGAAATGTTCAATACGCCCATCGAAGGTATGGATCCGATGGTTAGGCGGCGCGCAAAAGCCGTCAATTTCGGCATCATATATGGCATTTCCGCATTCGGGTTGGCCAACCAGCTTGGCATCGAGCGCTCGGAGGCGTCAGATTATATCAAGACCTATTTTGAGCGGTTTCCAGGCATCAGGGACTATATGGATGAAACCAAAAAGTTCTGCCACGAGCACGGATATGTGGAGACAATTTTTGGCCGCAGGTGCCATTTCCCGCGCATTGATTCAAAGAACCCGCAAGAGCGCGCATTCATGGAGCGCGCCGCGATCAACGCACCTATCCAGGGGGCAGCGGCAGATATTATCCGCCGGGCGATGGTGCGCATGCCCAATGCCTTGAACGATGCCGGTCTTGGTGCGCGCATGCTGTTGCAGGTGCACGATGAGTTGATTTTTGAAGCAGCCGAAGGTGAGGTGGATAAAACCATCGAGACCGCATCGGCGGTCATGGCCGGGGCGCCATTGCCTGCGGTGCAGCTAGCGATTCCACTTAAAGTGGACGCGCGCGCAGCCGATAACTGGGATGAAGCTCACTAGCGACGCTGCAGCCGCTGAAAATTGAAATTACAGAATCTGGCTCAGGAATTCTTTGGTCCTGGGGTCTTTCGCATTCTTGAAGAATGTTTTGGGCGGCCCATGCTCAACGATAATGCCCCTGTCCGTGAAATAAATGTGGTCAGCGATCTCGCGGGCAAAACCCATCTCATGGGTTACCAGAATGCAAGTCATTCCATCCTGGGCCAGTTCCTTGATAGTCAAGAGCACTTCTTTCACGGTTTCAGGGTCAAGGGCAGCAGTAACCTCATCAAAAAGCATCACATCAGGCCGCATGGCAAGTGAGCGGGCAATGGCAACGCGCTGCTGCTGTCCGCCGGAAAGCTCGCCTGGGTAATTATCTTCCTTACCCTCCAAGCGCACCTTCTTGATCAAGTCCCGGGCCCGTTTTTCAACCTCCGCCTTGTCTTCTTTCAAAACCAGCACCGGCGCCATCATCACGTTCTCAATCGCCGTCTTGTGGGGGAAGAGATTGTATTGCTGAAACACCATGCCGACCTTGCGCCTCAAGGCCAGTTTATCCAGATCGGGATCGTTTACTTCCTGGCCCTCAACGGTGATGGAGCCTGCCTGAATATCGTTGAGGGCGTTTATGCACCGGATCAAAGTCGATTTTCCAGACCCCGATGGCCCGATAATGCAAATCACTTCGCCCTTTTTCACATCCAGCGAAACACCCTTCAACACTTCCAGATCACCGAAACTTTTATGCACTTCGGTTATCGAAATGATCGGCTGGTCTTCGGTCCAGGCAGTTTCAGCCATCGGTTTGCTCCATGTAGGTCCTGCTACAACTTCACCTGGAAGCGTTTTTCCAGGCGCAATGTCGCCCGCGCAATCGGGTAACAATACAAAAAGAAGATCACCAGCGCGAAGCCGAAGAACGGCAACAGCAGTTCTGGGTGATTGTCTTCAGCCTCCATGGCCTGACGTGACAAGGTGACGATTTCCTCAACCCCCAACAGCGAGACCAGCGGCGTTGCCATGGTGAGAATGGCGTACCAGTTCATCCATGGCGGAATCATGCGTTTGAAACATTGCGGCAGGATAATGCGCCACAAGGTTTGCTGGCGCGAGTAGGCAAGCGATTCAGCTGCCTCCCACTGGCCCGTGGGCACTGATTGAATGGCGCCGCGCACAATCTCTGAAATGTTGGCCATTATCGGCAATGACAGGCCGAAAACCGCTTTTATCCAGTCCGGTATGAGGATAATTGTGCTGCCCAGTTTGATTTCGAACGGGAACGCCAGCATGACAATGAACAAAAGCACCAGCCACGGCGAATTCCGGAACAGCTGAGTGATGAACCAGGAGATTCGTTCTATCAGCCGGTTTGGTGAAATCTGGCCAAGGCCAAGTAAAATGCCGGCAATTGTGCCGACCGCCATGGTGAAGAAGCTGATGAGGATGTTGAGACCAAACCCTTTGAACAACAATAGGGGCATCCAGCGCCACAGGGCATCAAAGGCATCGGCGGTGGTGTATTTGCTCTGCGCGGCAGCCGCAATTGGCCAAAGCACGGCGAAAGCGAACAGGGTAAAAATTACCCAGGGCGGCGTGTTCACAATCCAGCGGCTGAAGATAAGACTGTCCGGGGCACCGGAAGCTCGCGCACGAAACGGTTTCATCACCGGCATATCGGTTGCAGCAGCAGCGCCAACGCCTGGTATTGTGCGCAAGCTCCTCATGTGCCGTAACCGGGAATGCGCATTGTCCGCTCCCACTTGTTCATACCCAGGACCAAAACTCCAACCAGGCTGATATAGAAAACAAACAGCAACATCATGGATGCGTTCTGGGCGGTGGAATAGTCATTGTAGATGCTGACCATTTGATAGAGCAGCTCCGGCACCGCGATGGCCAGCGCCTGGGTGGTGGTTTTCACCAGATTGACCAGATTGTTGTTGAGCGCCGGCAGACACACTCTGAAGGCCAGCGGAAACACCACATAAATATAGGTTTGCAGCCGGTTCATGCCCAATGCTTCGGCTGCCTCGCTGGTTGATTCCGGCACGGCCTCAATCCCGGCGCGGAAAATTTCTACATTGAAAGCGCCTGCAAAGAAGGACAAGGAAATGATGGCCCAACCGACATTGGAAATAATCGGCACTTCGAGCCAGCCGTCCGGCGAGTAGGTGGGCGTGAACTGCCCGAGCGCAAAATAGAAAAACAAAAGCTGGATCAGCGGCGGGGTGTTGCGGAAGAACTGGATATAGCCTTGCACCACATTGCGCACGATCGTTAAGGGCGAGCCTTGCAACCAGGCCCCGACAATGCCGATGACCACACTCAAGATTACGCAGATGACCGAAAGATAAATGGTCATCCAAAACCCTTCAACGACCCGGTCCCACTGTGTTGGGTCGTAGAAGAAAACGAAATTCCACTTTGGATGTGTGTCCGCAAGATTGCGGAAATACGTTTGGATCTGTTCGAACATGCACGCCCCCAGAAGTGCGGGCCCGGGGGCTCATTTAAACCCCCGGGAACACGAATGCCGGGACTATTTGTCCAGCCAGTCTTTGAACCGGTCTTTTTGTTTGGCCAGGAAAGCGGTTGGCTGAATGCCCCACTTTTTCTCCAGCTCGATAAGCCGTCCAGACTGCAGCCAATTGTGGCTTATGCCACTCATGAAATTACCGAATACGCAATTGAGCTCGCCAGCTGGTACGGCCAGACCCCAGGGATTGTCGTCTTCTGAGCTGAGCGGCATTTCATAATCATCATAGTTGCCGGATGACAGATCAGACATGATTGAGGAATCATCATAAACCCAGGCAATGCATTTCTTGTCGCGCAAGGCCTGTTTGGCTTCAGCATTGCCGGTGAATGCAATAACCTTGGCGCCATATCTTTCGGTGACGATCTTGTTGTAGAACGCGCCTTGCTTGCCGCACACCGGTTTGTCTTTAAGGTCTGTCCACTGCTTGATGCCAACGGCTTTAGGCGCCAATACATTGGTGCCGGAAGTGTAGTAGTTCGGCTGCACGATGCCGACGATTTTACGCCTGTCGGGGCGGTCCGACATTGTGGCGATCATCATATCGATTTTGCCTTGCTCCAGAAACTGCATACGGTTTGAGGACTGCACCGCAACCGTTTCAAGCTCAACGCCCAATGCGTCGGCCACATCCTGGGCCATATCAACTTCCATGCCGACAATCGCGCCGGATTCATTTCTGAAACCCCACGGCTTGTAGTCAGCCTTCACGCCGACAATCACCTTGCCGCGTTCCATCACCTTCTTCCAGGTTTCGTTGGTGCATTTTTCGGCCATCGCGAAACTTGCTGAAACTGAAACCAGAACAGCAGCAGCAACACCTGTCTTGAGCAGACTTTTCATTTTGCACTCCTCCCTTGATGCATTATGACGGTTTTCCGCCACATTTTTCTTCAACTCGAAGTATCAACTTTTTCTTTCTGCTTTCCGTCCTTGCGCAGCACGAGTGTTGCGCAGTGTTCAAAGCATAGGGTTTGCAGTTGACCCAAAAAAAGAAGTTTGCGCAAGTGTTGCAACAAAGGAACTGGGCGCCAAGCCATGAATTCTGCCGCTGAACTACCTTTCCATGCGCCGGTTATCGTTATTGGCGGTGGTATTATGGGCTGCTCAACGCTTTACCACTTGGCAAAGCTGGGAATGAGCGATGCGATTTTGCTTGAACGCAACAAGCTCACTTCCGGCACCACCTGGCATTCTGCCGCACAGGTGCGGGCGCTCAGATCAACCCGCAACCTTACCGACCTCATCAACTATTCGATCTCTCTTTATTCCGGCCTTGAGGAGGAAACCGGCCAGGCCACCGGCTGGATAAAAAAAGGCTCGCTTTCAATTGCCACCAGCCAAGACCGGCTTGTTCACATCAAACGCCAGGAGGCCCTGGCGGCCCTTTACGGGGTAGAGGCCCGCTCAGTTTCCGCAGGCGAGGCGCAAGAACGCTGGCCCTTGATGAATTCAGATGATGTGATTGGCGCGGTCTGGTCGCCAGATGATGGCCGGGTGAGCCCTTCTGATTTATGTGCGGCGCTGGTGAAGGGCGCCAGGGCCCGCGGCGCCAGGATTTTCGAAGATACCGGTGTAACTGGCATTATCACAAAAAACGGGCGTATCGCCGGTGTTGAAACCGACCGGGGGCCGGTGAAATGTGATGCCATCGCCCTTTGTACCGGATTGTGGAGCAGGCAGGCCGGGGCAATGGCGGGTGCTGAAGTTCCGGTGTGGCCGTGCGAGCATTTCTATCTGCTGACCAAGCCGGTTGATGGCATCTCAGGGAATATGCCCACCCTGTCGGACCATGATGGCCATCTCTATATCCGTGATGATTCAGGTGGCTTGCTTGTAGGCTGCTTCGAACCGTTAGCAAAGCCTGTCGATCCCGACAGTTTGGGTGAAGATTTTTCATTCCAGCTTCTGCCCGAAGACTGGAACCATTTCGAACCGATGATGATGAACGCCCTTCACCGGTTGCCCGTTCTGGAGACAGCACAGGTGCGGATGCTGCTTAACGGGCCGGAAAGTTTTACACCGGATGGTTCGTTCATGTTGGGCGAAACCGCTGAGACGAGGGGACTTTTTCTCGGCTGCGGCATGAACTCAGTCGGCGTGGCCACCGGTGGCGGGGTCGGAATGGCGCTGGCCCACGCAATTGCCCACGGGGCACCGCTTGTGGACCTGCACGAAGCCGACCCCAAGAGGTTTGCCGATTGCTTCAACTCTGTTGAAGCGCTCACCGCCCGTGCGCCTGAAGTTTTGGGCAAGCACTACGAAATCACTTATCCGGGAAGGCAATGGTCGAGTGCGCGAAATTTGCGCTCTTCCCCATTGGATGAAAAATGGCGCGCGCATGATTCGCAGTTTGGGCAGTTCTCCGGTTGGGAGCGGCCTTTATATTTCGCCTGCAAAAATGAGCCCAAGCTCACATTCAACCGGCCCGATTGGTTTGAACAAGTGGGCAGGGAAGTGGCCCATGCCCATGAGCGCGCCGCCATTTTCGACCAATCCACATTTGGGAAAATTGAAGTTGAGGGGCCCGATGCACAACCGTTTCTCGACCGGTTATGCACCAACAATATGAACCGCGAGGCGGGGCGGGCTGCCTATACGCTCATGCTCAATGAGTGTGGCGGCATTGAGAGCGATCTCACCGCCATTCGCATTGCAAAAGTCCATTACCGGTTGTTTGTCGGCACTACGGCCATCCGCCGTGATTTGGCGTGGCTGTCCCGCCATGCCGGCGAATTTGATGTGCGTCTCACAGACAGTACCGAGCACTATGCGGTGCTTGGGCTGATGGGGCCGGATGCAGCTAAAATCGCCGAACGTGCCGGGGCAGGCGAGTTGA
>JBPCVY010000159.1:0-14555 GCA_051010055.1 Hyphomicrobiales bacterium
AACTTATTGAAGATGAAGGGCTTTTGACCGAGACCGCAGGGCTGGTTGAATGGCCGGTTGTGCTCATGGGCGCCTTTTATGAGGCATTTCTTGATGTGCCGCCGGAGGTGATTATCACCTCTATCAAGTCGCACCAGAAATGCTTTTCCGTACGCGACCCAAAGTCCGGCAAGCTGGCAAGCAAGTTCCTTCTGGTGTCGAACCTCGTTGCCAAGGATGAGGGCAAGAAAATCGTTGCCGGCAATGAGCGGGTGATTGCCGCGCGCCTGGCCGATGCCAAATTCTTCTGGGATCAGGACAAGAAGATAAAGCTTGCCGACCGCAACGAGGCGCTGAAGAAAATCACCTTCCACGCCAAGCTCGGCACGCAGTTCGAGCGGGTTGAGCGTATCAAGAAACTTGCCGGCGAACTGGCAGGCGTTATCGGCGCGGACAAGGAAAAAGCGGTTCTTGCCGCAGAACTGTCAAAGGCTGATCTGGTTACCGGCATGGTCGGCGAATTCCCGGAGCTGCAGGGGCTCATGGGCAAATATTATGCCGAGGCGGAAGGCATTGATGGAGAAGTGGCCGGCGCGATTGCCGATCACTACAAGCCGCAAGGCCCCTCCGACGATGTGCCCGCATCAAAGGTAACCCATGCGGTTGCCCTCGCCGACAAGCTCGATACGCTCACTGGTTTCTGGGCCATCGATGAAAAACCCACCGGCTCAAAAGACCCCTATGCCCTGCGCCGGGCAGCCCTTGGTGTCATCCGCATCATTCTGGAAGGATGGCATCGTTTGCCCTTGCTCAAGGTTTTCAGAGATGAAGACCTCCTTTCTTTCTTCGCTGACCGGCTGAAAGTCTATCTGCGCGATGAGGGCGCCCGTCATGACTTGATTGATGCGGTGTTCTCCCTTGGCGGGCAGGATGATCTGTTGATGATCGTCAAGCGGGTTGAGGCGCTGGGCGCGTTCCTGGATAGTGATGACGGGGCCAACCTGCTTCAGGGCTACAAGCGCGCGGCCAATATCTTGAGTGCTGAAGAAAAGAAGGGCACCAAGATTGCCAGCTCCGTAAACCCGGATCTATTTGAGGCCGATGAAGAGCGCGCCTTGTTCGACAGCCTTGAAGAGGCGGAACATCAGGCGGGCCTGTTCATTGAAAAGGAAGATTTCGAAGGAGCCATGGGCTGGCTTGCCCGTTTGCGCGCGCCTGTAGATGCCTTCTTTGACAATGTGCTGGTGAATGCGGAAGACGCCGAAGTGCGCGCCAACCGCTTAGGCCTGCTTGCCCGTATCCGGGCTGCCACCTTGCAGGTTGCCGATTTCAGCAAGATTGAGGGCTAAAACCGCCCGCAACAGTGCACCTGCGTCCATCCGGCACTTGATTCTGTGCGCTGTTTGTGACATGTGGCGCGCAACCGGTGTGCCAATTTCGCGATTCCCATCTACGCGCCTAAAAAAAACACGCACCGGAGCAGGGCAGGGCCATAAAAGTGTTTTGAATTGGGGATCAGGGTTAATGGCGACTTCCATTACAAAATGGGTATACACCTTTGGCGATGGTAAGGCCGAAGGCACCGCTGGAATGAAAGAACTTCTCGGCGGCAAGGGGGCAAACCTGGCAGAGATGTGCAATCTCGCCATTCCGGTGCCTCCCGGATTTACAATCACCACAGATGTCTGCACCGCGTTCTATGAAAATGACCGCCAATACCCAGCCGGGCTCACCGATCAGGTGAGCGCTGCGGTGGCTGAGATTTCCGGTGCGGTTGGCGCAAAATTCGGCGATGCCAAGGACCCGTTGCTGGTATCTGTGCGCTCTGGCGGGCGGGCCTCCATGCCCGGCATGATGGACACGGTGCTTAACCTTGGCCTCAATGATGAAACCGTAGATGGCCTTGCGGAAAAATCAGGCGATGCGCGCTTTGCCTATGACAGCTACCGCCGCTTCATCCAGATGTATTCTGATGTGGTGCTGGGAGTTGAGCACGATTCTTTCGAAGAAATTCTTGAAGACTACAAGGACACGGAAGGCTTTTTCCTCGATACCGACCTTGAAGCCGGTGACTGGCGCGAGGTTGTTGCCAGGTTTAAGTCCTGCGTTCAGGAGCATCTGGATGCGCCGTTCCCGCAAGATGTAAACGATCAGTTGTGGGGGGCGATCGGGGCGGTGTTAGGTTCCTGGCAAAATACCCGTGCGATTACCTACAGGCGTCTTCACTCAATTCCAGATGACTGGGGCACCGCCGTCAACATCCAGGCAATGGTGTTCGGAAACATGGGCGACCATTCGGCCACAGGCGTTGCGTTCACCCGCAACCCATCGACCGGCACCAAGGAGCTTTACGGTGAATTCCTGGTCAACGCCCAGGGTGAAGACGTCGTAGCCGGCATCCGCACCCCACAAAACATTACCGAGCAGGCCCGCCAGGAAGCAAATTCCGATGCGCCCTCCCTGGAAGCGCTGATGCCGGAAGTGTTCGGTGAACTCGCCTCCACCTTTGACCGGCTGGAAGCTCACTACAGGGACATGCAGGACCTGGAGTTCACCATCCAGGAAGGCAAACTGTGGATGCTGCAAACCCGGGCTGGCAAGCGCACAGCAAAAGCGGCGCTCAAAATTGCTGTCGATATGGCGCGCGAAGGATTGATCACTGAAGATGAAGCGGTAACGCGCATTGATCCCCTGTCGTTGGACCAGCTTTTGCACCCCACACTCGACCCGGCAGCTGAGCGCCATGTTATCGGTTCCGGACTGCCGGCCTCTCCCGGTGCTGCCTGCGGGGAGATTGTGTTCGATTCCGAAGAAGCCGAGCGCATGAAGGCCATTGGCGGCAAGGTGATACTGGTACGGGTTGAGACAAGCCCGGAAGACATTCACGGCATGCACGCTGCAGAAGGCATTCTCACCACCCGTGGCGGTATGACGTCCCATGCTGCCGTGGTGGCGCGGGGCATGGGTAAACCATGCGTTTCCGGCGCCGGCGGCCTGCGTGTCGATTATGCCGCCGGTGAGCTGATTGCCCACGGCGTTACCCTTAAAAAAGGCGATGTGATTACCCTAGACGGCACCACCGGCCAGGTAATGAAAGGCGAGGTGCCGACCATTCAGCCGGAACTTTCCGGCGATTTCGCCGAAATAATGAAATGGGCAGACGGTGCGCGCAAACTTGGCGTGAGGGCTAATGCGGAAACCCCGGAAGATGCCCAAACCGCGCGCGAGTTCGGCGCTGAAGGCATCGGGCTGAGCCGCACAGAGCATATGTTCTTTGAGGCCGACCGCATTGTTACCGTGCGTGAAATGATTTTGTCGGATACCGAAGAAGGACGCCGCAAGGCCCTTGCCAAGCTTTTACCCATGCAGCGGGGTGATTTCGTGAAGTTGTTTGAAATCATGGCCGGCTTGCCGGTGACTATCCGCCTTCTCGATCCGCCGCTGCACGAGTTTCTACCCCACAGTGAAGAAGAAATCGCAGAAGTTGCCGATGCCATGGGCACCGATGTTTCACTGCTAAAAGCGCGGGTGGATGAGCTCTACGAGGTCAATCCCATGCTTGGCCATCGCGGCTGCAGGCTGGCCATTTCCTACCCGGAAATCGCAGAAATGCAGGCGCGCGCCATTTTCGAGGCATCAATTGAGGCAGCCCGTCTAACCGGCAAGCCGGTTATGCTGGAGGTTATGGTGCCGCTCATTGCGATGAAATCTGAACTTGATCTCGTCTGCCAGCGCATCGTTGCCGTGGGTGAGCAGGTCGAGGCGGAAAGCGGAGAGAAACTTACCTATATGGTGGGCACAATGATCGAGTTGCCCAGGGCCTGCCTGAGGGCTGCGGAAATTGCTGAAACGGCAGAGTTTTTCTCTTTCGGAACCAACGACTTAACTCAAACCGCATTCGGCATCAGCCGCGATGATTCAGCCCGCTTTTTGAGCGAATATACCGCCAAGGGCGTCCTTGCAAATGATCCGTTTATCACCCTGGACAGGGACGGTGTTGGCGAGCTTGTAAAAATTGGCGCTGAACGCGGGCGCGTCACCCGGCCTGACATAAAACTCGGCATCTGCGGGGAGCATGGTGGAGACCCGGAATCGGTGGCGTTTTGTGATGAAGTTGGGCTGGATTATGTCTCCTGTTCGCCTTTCCGGGTGCCAATTGCGCGCCTTGCCTCGGCTCAAGCGGCCATTGTTGGCAGAAAATCTGCGTTATAAAACAAGTAAATAGATTGGGGAAACTGGTATTCCACGAGTTATCCAGTTTGCCCGGTTTCGCCACAAATTCGCCCAAAGTTTGAGCGAATGTATCTTTGGATGAGCGGGTTTCTAGCAACTGGTATACATTCGACCGTTTGAGCGAGTGGGCGAATGTGTTGGTTTGGTTTACCGCGATGGTTAACCTATGTTAAACGAACCCGTTGTAATTTGCAGGTTCTGTTTGTGCCTGTGATTACTCCGGTGAGGGTGAGTTTTGCGCGAGCAACACGATAAGTTTGAGCGGGAAGACGAGCCGTTTACGGTTGAGTCTTTTGAGGATCTTACAGAGTTAGAGCCGTTACAACCGCGGTCAAGCGGTCTTGTGCGCTCTATTCCCTTTGTAATTGCCGGCTTTTCTCTCGTATTTTGTGTGGCAGTTGTTGGCAGCTATCTGGGCCAAAACGCATCTGCGCGCACCGTTCCGCTCGCAAGCGTGAGTGATTTGAACACTGGTGTGAGCCTGGTCGGCAAGACCGCCTTCATGACCGAAGAAATTGATCTCGAAAACCACGGCTACACATACGACATTAGTCAGCAGGTCACCGTGTCGCTGAAAGGCGATATGATCGACAATATCACGGTTATTCACCGCTCAACCGTGGCTAACGCCTCGGCGCTTGCAACCAATACCGATTTGGCCCGCCAGGGCAACGTGGTCATCACGCCGGTGGCAGCGCGCACTGACGAAAACATCGTATCCACCACCCCATCAATCCGTAAGCTGGAATCGGTGTGGCGCACCGGGCGCCTTGCGCGGCGCAAAGCGGTGGGCCGGCATGCCAGTAACAAGAATGAAATGAACTGCCTTGCCAAGGCGATTTATTTCGAAGCCCGTTCAGAGTCCAAGGCCGGTCAGCTCGCGGTTGCCAACGTGGTGATGAACAGGGTGAAAAGCAAAAACTTCCCGAACAGTATTTGTGCAGTTGTCTACGAAAACCGCTCCAAGAAAAAGCTGACAGGCTGCCAATTCTCGTTCACCTGTGATGGCCAGCACGACAACCCGCGCCGCGGCCGTCAGTGGGATCAGGCCAAGAAGCTCGCCAGCAAAGTTATGCAGGGCCATAAAAACACCCGGGTCGTGAACGCTTCAGTGATGCATTACCATGCTGACTATGTGCGCCCGAAATGGTCATTCATGATGCGCCGCCTTACCAAAATTGGCCGCCACATTTTCTACACCGGTTCCTAAGTTCAATTCTGCAAAACAACCAACCAGTTACCCGGCGCCATTTTGAGGCGCCTTTTTTGATTGTGCGCTCTTGGAATGCGCAACTGTTCTGATAAGTTGCCATCAGAGTTTTGGGTTGGGCTCTAAGGGAGACGAGAATGACCGCTTGGACTTTCTGGCAAGGCAGCTGGCACGAAGGCAATCCAATGGTCATGGGCCCCATGACCCACGGCTCGTGGCTGGCATCTACTGTCTTTGATGGCGCGCGCGCGTTTGAAGGCACCATGCCGGACGTGGACCTTCATTGCGAACGTATGGTGCGCTCTGTTGGTGCGATGGGGCTTAAGCAGCTCCATTCAGCAGATGAATTGCTTGAAATCGCCAAGGAGGGCGTGGCGAAGTTCGGCAGCGATGATGCGCTTTATATCCGGCCCATGTTTTGGGCCGAGGACGGGTTTGTTGCACCGGACCCGGATAGCACCCAGTTCTGCTTGTGCGTGCACGATGCACCCTTGCCCGATCCCACCGGATTTTCACTCACACTGTCGCCGTTCAGGCGGCCTTCTGCCGAACTTGCCATAACCGAGGCCAAGGCTGCGTGCCACTATCCAAACTCCGGCCGCGCCTTGCGCGAGGCGATAGAGCGCGGTTTCGACAATGCCCTTATGCTGGACCCGCTGGGCCATGTGGCGGAACTGGCAACGGCGAACATTTTCTATGCCAAAGACGGCATTGTGCATACGCCCGTGCCCAATGGTACGTTTCTCAATGGTATCACCCGCCAGCGTATCATCGCGCTTTTGAAAGGCGCCGGTTATGAAGTTTACGAACGCGCCCTTCATGTGCGCGATTTTGCTGATGCGGACGAGGTTTTCTCAACCGGCAACTGGGGCAAGGTGATGCCGGTAACGCGCTTAGAAGCTCAGGATTTGCAGCCCGGCCCGATTTATACCCGCGCCCGCGAGCTTTACTGGGACTATGCACACAGCAGATAGCGTTCGTTATTCCTTAGCAACCGCCACGGAAAACACATTACCTTCCCACGCCTCCGCGCCGCGGCCTATCGAAGCTATCGCGTCGCTCATTCGGCCTGCGCGGCCAAGGGTTTCATCGGCAAGTTGAACCATGCGCGGGTTAGGTGTTGCCGGCGGTGAAGCGGCACGTAATTGGCGCGCCAGTTCCAACTCATCGCGGTTGGGCGTGAGAACGCAATGGGCGATATAGCAGGCTGCCGTTGACCGGCTTATGCCGGCCCAGCAATGAATGACCATGGGCCGCTCGCGCTGCCAGTCATGAAAGAAGTCGATCAGTGTTTCGATGTCCGAGCTGCCAGGCAGGACATATCCTTCGCGCGGGGTAGAGATATCATTGAACGAAAGCTTCAAATGGCGCACGCTATCCATCTGGCCGAGATCGGGCATCTCCATCTGCCCGCCAAGCAAGCTAATCACATGGCTTGGCGCATAATCTTGCGCCACCGCATCAAGCTTATTGAGTGGACAAACAACGATCATAACTTTCAAGCTTTCATCTGAGCTGCTTGAACTTGGCGAGGAATTTTTCCTGCGCAACCGCCACAGCAAGCGGGCGCAACTTTAAACTCGATGGCGGAAAGCCGGCAAGCCCGCGCGGGCGCCCGAACAGGCGGGCGCCGTCTGCAGCGGAAAATCCGGCAAGTTGGGTTGCTTCCAGATAGGCTGAGACCCTGTCGGCCCTTTTGATTAGCCTGGCATAACGCACAGGCAATTTTGCCGGGAGGTCAAACCGCATGTGAACAGCTTCCTGAAGACGGCCTTCAAACGCCCTATAGTCCAAACCAAGGGCGTTTTTGAACGGTGAAATCATGTCGCCGATTACATATTCGGGTGCATCGTGCAACAGGCTTGCAAGGCGCCATTTGCGGTCTATATCGGGCTGAAAATGGTTCACCAGCCGTTCCACGAGCAAACTGTGCTCGGCAACCGAATAGGCGTGCGGGCCCTTGGTTTGGCCGTTCCAGCGCGCAACCCGCGCCAGGCCCTGGGCAATATCTTCGATTTCGATATCCAGCGGCGAAGGGTCAAGCAGATCAAGCCGGCGTCCTGAAAGCATGCGCTGCCATGCGCGCGGTTGGGTGTCGCTGTTTTGAGCCATGCTTCGAGCCGTTATTTTTGCTGCGCCAGCGCTGCCACTTTTTCGCGGCAATGGCACCCGACAAGGTGGTCGTTCACCATGCCGACGGCCTGCATGAAGGCGTAGACGATGGTTGGTCCGCAGAAACGAAATCCGCGCTTCTTCAGGTCTTTTGAAATTTCCTTTGAAAGGTCGGTTTCCGCAGGCACCTGACGAAGGGACTCAAACTGGTTTTGGATGGGCGCGCCATTGCAGTAGGACCACAGGTATTTGGAAAAACCCTGCTCTTCCATAATGTCCAGCCAAACACGGGCATTGGAAATTGTGGCGTTGACTTTGGCCCGGTTCCGCACTATGCCCGCATCGTTCATCAGTTCCACGATTTTTCGGTCGTCGTAGTTCACGATCTTGTGGGGGTCGAACTGATCGAATGCCGTGCGGAAATTTTCGCGCTTGCGCAAAATGGTTATCCAGGCGAGCCCTGCCTGGAACCCGTCCAAGATCAGCTTTTCCCACAAGGCCTGGTCATCATATTCCGGCACGCCCCAGTCTTCATCGTGATAGGTCACATAAAGCGGGTCGGTGCCACACCAGCCACAACGGTTACTGCCGTCTTCGTGGCTGATAAGCCCAAATTCAAGTTCGTTTGCCATCTATGCCGCTTTCTTTGAGGGCAATTCAAACCGCGCCCACGCCGGCTTGACTAGTGTGAGAGTGGCGCCGCCTGTATCCAACTCACCTCCGCCATTGTAGCAATCCTGCGCCCTGTCGAGCCGCAACAATGCAAGCCCTGCACTGGCTGAGACAGACGATATGGCGCCGATTGGCTTGCCGTTTCCGGTTACAGATGCGCCTGATGTGAGCTCTACTCCATCACCCAGAATCGGCACCAGCCGCTTGCGCGCCGTCGCCCTGTGTTCCATGCGCGAGACCACCTCCTGGCCCACATAACATCCCTTGGCAAAATCGACACCGCCGAACTGATCGAAATTGGCTTCATGTGGAAACATTTCCCCAGAACCAATGTCCGCATCCGTATCGCCCAGACCCAGAGAGATCCTGTGGGCATGATAGGCATCTTCGCTGGCCGGCTGAGCATCAGTCGAGGCGATGTCTTCGGCAGGAGTTATCATCCTTCTTCCCGCCAACGGGGTGCGCGGGTCCGCATATCCGGCGTCTCCAGGCACATCATCTCCCCACAGGGCGGCAACACATAATTCTCCGGAGCGGTCAGCAATCTCCACCTTTGCCCGCAACTTATAGAAGGTGAGGCGTTTGATGAACTCATCGCGCTGGCTTGCCGCGCAATCAAACAGAAATGCATCGCCTGCCGCGATAATGAAAAAGTCAAAAAGGATTTTCCCTTGCGGGGTCAAAAGCGCGCCATAGCCGGCGGTATTTTCGTCGACCCCGGCCATGTTCACGGTGATCAGGTTATCAAGAAACCCACGCGCTTCAGCGCCCGTCATCTCAATAACGGCCCGGCTTTCAAGGGTGGCGCAATGTGTTCCTGCCATCTCTCGATAATTCTCCTTGCCTACTCACCAGAAACAAAGAAATGAAGGGTGCCTTCCGGATCAATACCGCCGCGAAAGCCGATATACCCGCCTGCATCTTCCATATCCTTGCGGTACTCCGCCGGCACCAGCAGATAAAGCTCTACTTCCTGCTCCGGGGTGAGCTGGCTCAGTGGATACATAAAGTGGTAAGGCCAAATATAAAGGTCCGAAGCGGTTCCTGCATCCACATGAACGAAGCCGGCTGAAAAAACTTTCAACATCTCCGCCAGAATGCTCCGCCCCGTCCCATCAGTTGAAATTTCTTTCCAGTAGGCAATGGGGTCTTTTTCGGTGGTTTCGAAACTCACCACTATCTTGACCTTGTTTTTGTCTATGAGCGGGCGCAGCTTTTCGATGTCTCCGGAGCGGGCAGCTGAAACAATTGCGTTTCTGGTTTTCACGACCTGGGCAGGTAAAACCGCATCAGTGTAATAGATTTCAGGAAACGGCCCCAACTCTTCGACGTTGGTAAGCGGTTTGGAGGGCTCAGATTCTTGTGCGCCAATACTTTGTGGAATCAAAAACAACACAAGAAAAATGCAGAGCATTCCCCGAAAATTGGTGAAAAATCGAAGCACCGTCCGCGATTCCTTCCTTCCCCGGCCTTATTTGTTGGTGAAAATGCTTGCCGGTCAAGCATACAAGTCGTTAAAACGGGCGGCTGAAACGTCCGGCACCGTAAAAATTGCTTGCTGGCATCACCTACCACCGGCTTGCTGCTGCGGCTAGAACAATCCGACAAAAGAGGGGTCAAATGTCTGAAACATTCAAGGCTTTGCAAATTGACAAAGGCGATGACGGCCAAACCGTAAACTTCGTTAAGTTGACGGACAACGATTTGATGGAAGGTTCTGTCACGGTCGCGGTTGAGCATTCCACAGTCAACTACAAGGATGGCCTTGCCATCACCGGCAAGGCACCAATCATCCGCAAATTTCCGCTCATACCGGGCATCGACTTCGCCGGCACTGTGATTTCATCTGATGATGAACGCTATAGTGCAGGCGATAAGGTTATCCTGAACGGTTGGGGCGTTGGCGAAGGCCACCACGGTGGTTATGCCGAGCGCGCCCGCGTGAAGGCTGATTGGCTTGTGCCGTTGCCTGCTGGAATGACGAGCGCGCAGGCCATGGCGATTGGCACCGCGGGCTATACGTCCATGTTGTGCGTTATGGCGCTGGAAGAGCAGGGCGTTGTGCCGGACAGCGGTGAAATTCTGGTTACCGGTGCTGCCGGCGGTGTTGGCTCGGTGGCAATCGCGATTTTGGCAAAGCTTGGCTACACGGTCATTGCCTCCACGGGCCGGCCGGAAGAAGAAGCATTCCTTAAAGGGCTGGGGGCGGCTGGCATTGTGGACAGGGCGGAGTTTTCAGGAGACGCCAAACCACTCGACAAGTCCCGCTGGGCGGGCGCCATTGATGTTGTTGGCTCCAACACTCTGGCCAATGTGCTCGCGCAAATGAACTATCTCGGTGTGGTGGCAGCTTGCGGGCTTGCACAAGGGTTCGATTTGCCGGCCACCGTCATGCCGTTCATTTTGCGCGGTGTGAAACTTATCGGCGTCGATTCGGTCATGTGCCCGTTCGAGAAGCGCTCTGAGGCCTGGCAACGCCTTGCCAGTAATTTGGATATGGACAAGCTGGCAGCGCTCACCACCCACGAACCGTTTGAAAATGTTGCCAATGTGGCGCGCGACCTTATAGCCGGTAATGTGCGCGGGCGCGTTGTGATCGATATTTAGGGCAATGGCTTTTAGCCAGCCCTGAACCGGTTACTGAGTGGTTTTTTTTACGGTGAACTCGCCGTAGCGGATGCGCTCTGCAAGCCCATCTGCCATCACCGCAACGGGCTCTTCGCCATAGGTTGCCACCATGTCGGAAAGAGCGGCAAAAATCGCTGCCGTTGCCAGATTATCCGGGTCGACACCGTCATAGACGGCTTCTTCCCAGGCATCGAGAATGTAGCGCAATGCCGCGTGCTTTTGTTCCGTCGAAACGGTTTCACTGCCGCTTATCACCTGCGACTTCAAATTCATTTCAGTATCCCAGTCGGTTAAATCTTGCGTCCCCATCGGGGCCCCCACAGCCCCGTTCTCTGAATTCTTTTCTATCACAAGGATTTTTCTGCGCGCGGGAAGGTTTAACAAAAGGTTAACGCCCGTCAGGCGCGCTATTTGATGATATCGATGCCGGGATGAAAAGCATTCACGACGAAGGCGAATGTGACATCGTAAACCAAATCCTCGGCGCCACCGGCGGTTTTGCGCCTTACAACCACGTTGCCGACATCTCGGCCCTTGCTGATTTGGGTGTCATCGAGCGCTGAATTTTGTCCTTCCGTCCAGGAAAGCTCCACATCGCCCACCATCAGCTTCTTTTTATCCACAAGAAGAGGCAGGGCCACCGCCTTCGGCTTGCCGCCATCCTTGAACGCCACCACCCGCACCATAGGTTCAATGCCCTCCGGCATGTCGCCGCGGTAAAGGAACGGCTTGGTGGATTTGTCATAGCCGAAATAGGGGTTGCGGCCATAATCGCGCATGTTCGGGTTGGACGGCACAAGAACATCGCCGTTTGAGAAGCGTTTTTTGAAAGAAGCAAACGATTCAAGGCGCGCCGGAATGGATTTCAGCTCCACGCCCGTCATCTCCCCGACAATGCCGGTGCCGATAAATTGCTGCCACCAGCTTTCGGTCTGCCGGTCATACATAACAAGGTCAGAGTTGCGCAGCTTGCCCGTAGTGCCGAAATCAAGAACTTTTCCCTCTACCCGCCGGTCGAATACCACCGCAGAGTTGCACAACGGACAATAGGTGACGGACACGGGCACGCCGCCCAGCTCATCATTCACAATTTCGTGCCAAATGAGGATGCGGATTGGATAGGCGCGCGCCTTGCCGTTTATTTCAAGCCCGATTACAGGCTCGGTTTCCGCAAGGTTCTTGATTTTTGAAAGTGGTTCGAATTTCGGTTTGTCGATGGAAGGAATGCCGTCCTTTGGCGGCCCGCCGGACAAAATCTCGCTAAATTCAATAGATTTTTGGGAAAAATCCGTATCCTTCCAACCCTCTATGCGCCATCGGTCCGGGTTGGCATGAGCAACCGAGGCGAATAGGAAAAGAGCCGTCAGTGCAAGGAGCGTCTTTGTAACGTTCATAATGAAGCACTATGGCGGCGGCTGGCGCTCCGCACCAATCACACCCTCGTTAGCTCTATGATGTTGCGGGCTGTGTCCAAAATCCCGCCATCAAGCGTGTCAACGGCATCCGGGCCAATCCAGGCTGCTTCCTGCGCGTCATCCCCGGGCCGCACATTCCCGGAAACCCAGGTGCCCGCGAACACAATCAACACAAAATGCATTTCCAACAGCCCGTTCTCACAGTGGCGGATGATATCGAGATAGTCAGCGACACCATTGATCTCAGCGGTGATGCCGGTTTCTTCCATGAGTTCGCGATGCGCTGCGGCGAGAACTGTCTCACCTGCCTCAACATGGCCGCCGGGAAGCGCCCACACGCCCTTGCGCGGCATGTTCCCACGTTTGACCAAGAGCACCTTGTCATTGCGCCAAACAGCAATACTGGTGCCAAGGATGGGCCGTTCTACGCCTTGCTTCATTTGCACATGTTCTTTTGGATGGGTATGAAAGTCAAAGAAGGAGCAGCAATTCTTATGTGCGGTCTTTTCAGCCTTTCCCATTCGTCAAAAGAAGTTGGAACCTATTTCGATTATTCAGCCGAAGTGGAGTTCCCGCCTAGGGACTACGTGGCCCCAGGCCAGCCTATGGGCATTGTGCGCAACGGTGAGCACAAGTGCGAGACAATCCGGGAATTTGCGCTGGTGCGGTGGGGTTTTGTTCCCCACTGGGCCAAGGAAGTACGCCCCGGCAAGCCGCTAATCAATGCGCGCTCGGAAACCATCACTGAAAAGCCTTCGTTCCGCAACGCCATCAAGCGCCGGCGCTGTCTGGTGCCTGCATCAGGTTTTTTTGAATGGCATGGCGATATTCCAGGGCGCAAGCAGGCTTATTACATCCCTTGCGCAGATGGCGGGCTTGTTGGCCTTGCCGGCATTTGGGAACACTGGATGGGCAAGGACGGCTCGGAGCTTGAAAGCGCGGCTATCATCACCACTGTTGCCAACGAAACAATTGCTCCCATCCACAACCGGATGCCGGTGGTGATTTTCCCGAAAGACTTTGATGCCTGGCTAAATGGGGATAACACGCCGCTGGAAGATGCGGTGGCCTTGCTTGAACCTGCACCTGATGAACTTTTCGCCCCGCACAAGGTTGAGATGAGACGGGCAGCGCGCAAAAAGCCAGAAAAGCCGCCCGAACCCAAGAAGGAAAAGAACCAACTCGATTTGTTTTAAAGACTCTCAGTCCAGCAGCCGTCGTGCCATGTTCAGCCGCTCTTCAACCTCGTAACCAAGGGATTCGTAGAACGCGCGCACCCTGGCGTTTTCTGCGCGCATCATCAGGTTGAGCTTCCAGACGCCGCGTTCCTTCAACCAGTCTTCAGCCTTGCGCATCACCTGGTGGCCAAGGCCCTTGCCCTGAAGGTCAGGTTCCACAGACAAGTAATAGACAACGCCGCGATGGCCATCATGGCCCACCATGACGGATGCAATAAGCTCCCCATTAATCTCGCCAACCAGGATGTCGGAGTTTTTCTCACCCCGGGCAAACTCAACGTCCCGCAAAGGTTCATTCCAGGGGCGCGTCAGGCCGCAACGCTCCCAAAGGGAAATCACGGCGTCAACATCGCCATCCTCAATTGGGCGGAACGAGATTTCGGGCTGTTCAGTCATCACGTTGCGGCAAAAGCTTTCCGGGATTCAGAATGTTCTGCGGGTCGAAAAGTTCTTTAAGGCCCTGCATGAGGTCTAGCTCCACCGGCGCCTTTACCTTGTCCATCAAATCACGCTTTAGCTGGCCAATACCATGTTCAGCGCTTATGGAGCCGCCAAGATCGAGGGTAATCTCGTGAATGGGCCAGCTCAACTCATCCCAGTGCGAGAGGAATTCCTCTTTGTCCATGCCAACGGGCTGGGAAATATTGAAGTGTATATTGCCATCACCAGCATGCCCATAGGGCAGGGGGCGGCACCCGGGCATGATATTGCTGATGGTTTTCAGCCCACGTGAAATCAGTTCCGGAACGCTTGAAACCGGCACCGATACATCATGCTTGATGGAACCGCCTTCAAACTTTTGCACTTCGGTTAATTGCTCACGCATGAGCCAGAAACGGTCGATTTGGCCTTGCGATGCGGCAAGGGCTGCATCTTTTGCCAAGCCCGCCTCGAAGGCCTGTTCAAGAATGTTCGCAATTACAGGTGAAAGGGCTCCTGGTTCATTGCCCCCAGCAACCTCAAACAAAACATACCAAGGGTGCACATCGCTCATCGGTTCTGGAAAATCCGTGTGCGCTACCGCCATTTCAATGCCGAAGCGGGGCAAAAGTTCAAACGCCACAACAC
>JBPCVY010000160.1:0-26718 GCA_051010055.1 Hyphomicrobiales bacterium
ACCCTCAGTTACACTTTGAACGATCTCCCGAAATGCTGCGTAAGCTTGATCGCCACCTGCATTGAACTTCTCATAGAGTTGTTTGCCGTATGGGTCATCGAGAAGCGCCTGGTCGCCGCTTTGCAGCATGGGAGCTAATCCCATGTACTCAGAGTGATCTGAAACGACGAGAAAATCGAGCGGGCGGACGAGTTTTGTACGAAGGCCACCGGAAGATGTAACTTCCTCACCTTTCGCAAATCGATAGGCAGCATCCGGCGACAGCGAATTTCCAACCATACCAGCGTCGGGCGAGTTTGAAGTATGGAGATGTGTATCTCCCCATAGAACTTTGTTGGGAAAATGCTGATCTACAAAGGGAGAAAAGTCTTTCACGTTCTGGATGACTTGGTCCGATGTGATCGAGAACTCCTGTGCCAAGCCAAGGCTTGAGGCGTTTAACATCATTGCGGCGGCGACAAACGCGGTCGAAATCAACTTATGCATTTTGACAACTCCCCATAGTAAATTCCGGCTTAAACCAATCAAAGAACAACGATTACTCAATTGCAATGTCTCAATGTCCCACTCGCTTCTCAACTCTTGGGTGAAACGCACGACATTACTGCGGCTTCCTTTTCTCCCGACAAATGGATTTTTCCATAAGCCAGTTACCAGTCCACCATGTGGTTTTTCCATCTCCCCGCTTTGAACTGCGGAACGGCAGCTTTTGACCCATTGAGGCCACAGTTTTGAGGTTTTCAATGGGCTGATTTCGTTGAAAGGACCTCCTCATGAAACATCTCACCATTGCTCTCGCCTCATTAGTTATGCTCGCTGCACCGGCCGCTGCGCAAATGGTAGCTGACGTCAAATTTGATAAAGGCAACTATGGCACGATGGTAAGTGGAACAGTCAAAGGAAACGAATATTTTGACTATCGGCTCGATGCAAATGCTGGGCAAAAAATGTTCGTCGAACTGAAGGTTTCGGGCACCAACGGAAGTGGTACAGCATACTTCAATATCTTGCCTCCCGGAAGCGACGGTGTGGCCATTTACAATGGTTCAATCAACGGAAACAGCACAACTATCGACTTGCCTGAGAAGGGTACGTATACAATCCGAGTGTACCTCATGGGAAATGACCGTGATGCCGGTAAGACGGTCGGTTACAATGTCGATCTTTCCATCCAATAAGTTCTGACACGAAGACTTCTGTAACCCCCGTATCTTGCACCGGAGACCAACAAACCGGATCCTGTAAACCAGGAGCAAGGCAGTCCCGATCGAGAAGCCATGATTTTTTGCAACTTCGGCGTTGGTCAAGTATGGAGACTTCTAGGATGATGACCGCGACATCCCAACTGCAGCGGATTTTCCTTCTGGTCACGGCGGTTGGTTTGACCCCGATTGCCTTGTCCTACGGCCTAATGCCAGAGAAGAGTTTGCCCTGGCTTTTCGGGATTGATGCCAGCGCTGTCAATACCCGCCACATTTTTCGCGCGATTATGGGGCTCTACCTCGCCCTTATTGTGTTTTGGTTGTTTGGCGCGTTCTCGCCCTTACTTCGGGTCCCAGCGCTATGGAGCCTAGTGGTTTTCATGATTGGGCTCGCTATCGGTCGCATTCTCAGCCTTCTGGTTGATGGCTGGCCACACCCTTTGCTTTTTGTCTACCTGATTCTAGAGCTTGCCTTTGCCGCCTTCGGCTGGTTGATTTTGCGTCGGACCAACCCAACGGCGTAGCAGCAAAGCGTTCTTACCTTGCGCCACTACAGGAAATTTACACGTCAACTGCACCGCTGCTATTGATGACGGCCTCCGATTTGGAAATCATTATGCGACCGAATATGTCCGCTATTGGCACAAAGCGGACATTCTCGGTTTTTGAGTTTATGTCTGCTTTACCCGCAAAAGCGGACATTGCCAGTTTGAGTCGGAGATCCTGTTTCAGCTTAAATTGGGGATGGTTCAGATTGTAGGTAAGATTGCGATGAATGATTACAGACAATGTTTTCAACAGATGCCGTTGGACCATGTTGTCTAGATTTTCATTCAGTTATGGACGCCATTTGGACGCCATAAACAAAAGAAAGCGGATGTATTTTCTCTAAGCTATTGAAAAATATGGTACGGCTGGGAGGAATTGAACCACCGACCTCCTGATCCACAATCATCATAGGCTTAACCATCGAGTTCTTGGGATTTGCACTGGTAAATAACCCGCCGCGAATTCCAATTGAAAAAATGATCTTTTCAAGTCTCGCGCTCATTTGGAAATCCAAAATTCTGCGTTGTCTCAGGTGCACGAATGTGTTTTGGGAGCTTTGCGAAACAGGCCGGTCGATTCCACAATTTGCTCACTTGGGGCAATTGTTGTTCAGAGAGACAAACAACAAATGGATCGAAGAAATCTCGCTATGAACGATGATTAAAAGGTGGGGAAAAAGTTAGGGAATTCTTAGATAATAGAATTTTTTTTCAATAAAAACAGATATTTATATGATTTTATTGGTGGAGCTAGGCGGAATCGAACCGCCGACCTCTTGAATGCCATTCAAGCGCTCTCCCAACTGAGCTATAGCCCCATCCAGTTTGCCTCTATCAAGGAGGCTATGCGGCCCGGCCGGAATTCCCGCCGCGATGACCGGGCGGGAACCTATGCCGGAAGCCTTCAATGTTCAAGTGCAAAATTCAGCTTTTCAGCGCGCACTTTCTTCATGCGTCAGACTTCGTCGCCGCCGGGCTTCACACCGCCGATGATGCCGGAAACATCATCACTGCCTTCATCATCGTCTTCCAGAAACTTGTCGGAATCTGCGTCCGGATCAGCATCATCATCGACTTCTACATCTTCGATCTCGGCAACTGCTGCGATATCGGGATCTTCCGCATCGTCGCCTTCTTCAACGTCTTCCAGGCTGACAACCTCGATTTCGGCGTCATCTTCGGTTTTTTCAGGTTTTGCCTCAGGCTTGGCCTTAGGCTTGGAAACAGTGTCGTTTTTCGAAGGCAGCAACGGCTCGGCGACAAACGTAAATTCGCAGATCGGGCATTCGATCGGCTCTTTCAGCAAGTCGTAGAATTTTGCTGCACAACTCGGGCAAGTACGCTTTGTGCCCAGCTCTGGCTTGACCACGTCACATCCCTTTCAGTTTGTGTCTTCGGCAATATGTATGAAATTTCGCATTCCCATGCCACGTGAAACGGGCAATGTCAAAGCGAAAAACGCTTAAAAACCGGATGAGGGCAGGAATTCAATATACCCCTTCCCGTGCGACTGTGTTAGGAGGGGCGCGGCCAAATGAGGATACGACAAAAGTGACGGGTTCAAAAACCAAACCGCTCCGCTCACGGCGGAAGGGCAAACTCTCCGGGCACATCACCGTTCCGGGGGACAAATCGATTTCCCACCGCTCGCTTATGCTGGGGGCAATTGCTGCCGGCGATACTGTTATTGAGGGCTTGCTTGAATCAGAGGATGTGCACGCCACCGCCCGCGCTATGGCCGCATTCGGCGCACGCATCGAGCGCCACCGCAATGGCCGCTGGACAGTGGCCGGCCTTGGTGAAAAAGGCCTTCAGCAACCCTCCCTGGCGATCGATTTCGGCAACGCAGGAACCGGAGTGAGACTGGCCATCGGTTTAATGTCCACCACTGCGATTAGAGCTGAATTTACCGGCGATGCATCCCTCACTAAGCGTCCCATGGGCCGCATTATTCAGCCGCTTGAGAAAATGGGCACACGTTTTGACGCTTCCGAAGGCAACCGGCTGCCAGCTATTGTAAGGGGCGCTGTGCACCCTTCCGCGATCACATACGAATTGCCTGTGGCGTCTGCACAAATAAAGTCCGCCATTTTGCTGGCGGCACTTAACACACCCGGCGCCACCACCGTTGTCGAACCGGTGCCTACACGCGACCACACTGAACGGATGTTGAGAGCCTTTGGCGGTGCGCCGGAAATCAGTACCGGTGAAGATGGCGCGCGGTTCATCACGATCAATGGCCCGGTTAAGCTCGAAGGCCAGAACGTTGCAGTTCCAGCTGACCCGTCATCTGCAGCCTTTCCAATAGTCGCAGCGCTTATCACCGATGGCTCGGAAATCACCTTGCCAGGAGTCATGATGAACGACACCCGTTCGGGCCTTATCGGTGTACTGCGGGAAATGGGCGCAGATATCTCCATTGAAAATGAGCGCCCGGCGGGCGGGGAAACCGTTGCCGATCTTACAGTGCACTCTTCTGAGTTACACGGCATAAAGGTTTCTCCGGATGTTGCGCCATCAATGATTGACGAATATCCGGTGCTTGCGGTGGCTGCGGCCTGTGCAAACGGGGTGACGGAAATGCATGGGCTGGAAGAGCTCAGGGTGAAGGAATCGGACCGGCTTTCAGCCATTGCCGAAGGGCTGGCTGCAAATGGCGTCAAGGTTGAGACCGGCGATGACTGGCTCAAGGTTTACGGCACAGGTTCTGCCCCTGATGGTGGCGGCACGGTTGCAACCCATCTCGACCATCGCATTGCCATGGCCTTCCTGGTTCTCGGGCTCGCCACTGAAAGTCCCGTGACCGTTGATGATGGCGACACAATTGCCACCAGCTTTCCCGATTTCGTCGGGCTAATGGAACGGGCCGGGGCAGCCATAGAAGAAGTGGAGCCGGCTGCATGATAATCGCAGTCGACGGGCCGGCGGCATCAGGCAAGGGCACCCTGGCGCGCAGGCTTGCTGCCCATTATGGATTGCGGTTTCTCGATACCGGCTCACTGTATCGTATGGTGGCCCTATCTGCTTTCCAATCGGATGCCAGCGCTGGCGATGAGGCAGCCGCAATAAAAGTTGCCGAAGAACTCGACCCGGAAAGTTTCGCCGATGATGAATTGCGCACAGCAGAAGTTGGCTCAGCAGCCTCCTCGGTAGCAGCAATTCCAGGTGTCCGGGCTGCAATTTTGGATTTGCAGCGCAGTTTTGCGCAACAACCGCCTGGCGCGGTTCTGGATGGCCGCGACATCGGCACGGTGGTGTGCCCGGATGCAGAGGTAAAATTGTTCGTCACCGCATCTTTGGAGGAGCGCGCGGGGCGCCGGTACAGGGAGCTCATCGCGCGGGGCGAAGCTGTTACCTTCGAACAAGTTTACGCCGACCTGGCCGAACGTGATGAACGCGATGCAAGCCGGGAAATTTCTCCGCTCAAACCCGCTGCAGAAGCCCACTTGCTTGATACGTCAGATTTGAGTATAGAAACCGCGTTCCAGCGGGCATGCAAACTTATCGACGCTACCCGGAACATCTGAACCGGAACGAACTGTGTTGCCATGAAGGCACCATGGGGATCGTTCCTGAAACTCCAACCCGGTCTGCATAAAGCGCCCTCAAGCAAAGCTGTTCACAGCCAGGGCACGGCACACCGGACAGAACGTTGGTCCGCCACAAATTGAGCGGACGTCAATTCGCACAAAATTTGCGACCCATGTGCGCCGGATGCCTGCGGGATATGTCCTGTGGGCCAACATCTGTTTGTATGAAGATTCAATGAGGACTGAATGTCTGTAGCTACTGATACGCTCAACCCAACAACTGAAGACTTTGCCGCGCTTTTGGAAGAATCCTTCGGCGGCGGCGATCTCGGCGAAGGCAGCGTTGTTAAAGGCACCGTTGTTGCCGTCGAAAACGATCTCGCCATAATCGACGTTGGATTGAAAACCGAAGGCCGCGTTCCACTGAAGGAATTCGGTTCCCCCGGCCAGCCGGCCGAAATAAATGTCGGCGACACAGTTGAAGTTTACCTTGAGCGGATTGAGAACGCCCTTGGCGAAGCGATGCTGTCGCGGGAAAAAGCCAAGCGCGAAGAAGCTTGGGTGCGACTTGAAAAACAGTTCGATGCCAATGAGCGCGTCGAAGGCCACATCTTTGGCCGCGTCAAAGGCGGCTTCACTGTCGATCTTGGCGGCGCGGTGGCGTTCCTGCCGGGAAGCCAAGTTGATGTGCGCCCCATCCGCGATGTTACTCCGCTGATGAATATTCCCCAGCCGTTCCAGATTCTGAAAATGGACAAGCGCCGTGGCAATATCGTTGTCTCGCGCCGCGCCATCCTTGAGGAAACCCGCTCGGAACAGCGTGCAGAACTGGTACAGAACCTGGCGGAAGGCCAGGTTGTGGAAGGGGTTGTCAAAAACCTCACCGACTACGGCGCATTTGTTGATCTCGGTGGCATCGACGGCCTGTTGCACGTCACTGATATTGCCTGGAAGCGCGTCAACCACCCGACCGACGTACTTTCCATCGGCCAGACGGTTAAGGTGCAGATCATCAAGATCAACCCTGAAACCCAGCGAATTTCCCTTGGCATGAAGCAGCTTGAAAGCGATCCGTGGGAAGGCGTTGAGGCCAAATACCAGCTTGAATCCGTTGTCAAAGGCACGGTCACGAACATCACCGACTATGGTGCGTTCATCGAGCTTGAAGACGGCATTGAAGGCCTGGTCCACGTATCTGAAATGAGCTGGACCAAGAAGAACGTTCACCCGGGCAAAATCGTCTCCACTTCCGAAGAAGTCGAAGTTGTGGTGCTCGAAGTCGATCCGCAAAAGCGGCGCATATCGCTTGGCCTCAAGCAAACTTCAGAGAACCCATGGCTCACCTTTGCCGACAAGTTCCCTGAAGGCACCGAAGTTGAAGGCGAAATCAAGAACGTTACGGAATTCGGCCTTTTCATTGGCCTTGATGGCGATGTAGACGGCATGGTGCACCTGTCCGATCTGGACTGGAACCGTTCCGGCGAAGAAGCCATCCAGGACTATCACAAGGGCGATGTGGTTAAAGCCGTTGTGCTGGACGTTGACACCGAAAAAGAACGCATTTCTCTCGGCATCAAGCAGCTTGGCGGCGATCCGATGACCAAGGCAGAGGGCGTGCGCAAAGGCGCAACCGTCACCTGTGAAGTGGTCAAGGTTCAGGACAATGGCATCGAGGTTAAAGTTGCGGACAGCGACATGACCGCGTTTATCCGCCGTTCCGACCTGTCGCGCGATCGTTCTGAGCAGCGCCCTGAGCGGTTTGCCGTTGGCGACAAGGTGGACGCCCGGATCACCCAGTTCGACACCAAGGCCCGCAAGATCGGCCTGTCGATCAAGGCGCTTGAAATTGCCGAAGAAAAGGCAGCTGTTGAGCAGTACGGTTCTTCCGATTCAGGCGCGTCGCTTGGTGACATTCTCGGTGCTGCCATGGCCCAGGCCAAGGGCGACGGAGAAGAAGAAGCCAAAGAAGAAAAGTAATCTTTGGCCTGTAAAAATCACAAACCCGGCCGGTATTTTCGTACTCGCCGGGTTTTTTTCGTCCTCACGCAATGGTAAAGTCTGAATAATGAGCATTGACGCAGAGATTGTCGCCGACCGGCGGCGTATGGGCCGCTCACGCATGATGTGGCGCGCACTCGCCATTTTGGCGGTGGTTGTGGCGCTGATTTCGGCAGGAGCAGCCAGCTTTGGTGGTGATGGCATCGGAATTTTTGGTGAACACGTCGCCAGAATTCGCGTCGAAGGCCTGATCACCGGCAAACGGGAACAGCTCGAACTCATCGAAAAATTGGGCAAAGCCAAGCGGGTACGCGCGGTTATTGTGCATATCAACAGCCCGGGCGGCACCACTGTGGGCTCAGAAGCCGTTTACGAGCACTTGCGCGGCCTCGCAAAAAAGAAGCCTGTCGTCACCGTGATGGGCTCCCAGGCAACGTCAGGTGGATACATCACCGCAATAGCAGGCGACCACATTGTTGCACGCGGCAATACCCTCACCGGGTCCATCGGCGTAATCATGCAGTGGCCGAACGCAAAAGAACTACTGGACAATATCGGCATCAAATACCGTGAGGTAAAATCCGATCCGCTGAAGGCAGCACCCAATCCGTTTACTGACGATGATCCGGAGGCGATTGCGGTTGTGCGCGAGCTGATTGACGATTCCCACAAGTGGTTCGTCGGCCTTGTGGCGGAACGCCGCAAACTTGGCGAGGCAGATGCGCGCCGGCTTGGAAATGGCCGCATTTTCACTGGCCGCCAGGCGCTGGACGCCAAGTTGATTGATGGCATTGGCGGCGAAATGGATGCTTTGAACTGGTTAAAAGAGGAAAAGAATTTACCGAAATCAATCAAGGTCATTGACTGGAAGCCCAAAAGTACTGACGAGTTGTCGTTCATTCGCGTTTCGGCGCAATGGTTCGGCGAAGCATTTGGTGGCGGCCTGCTTGATGGTGTGCTATCACAAGCTGAAAAAAGGCTTGCACCGGAAAGACTTAATCTTGACGGGCTGATTTCGGTTTGGCAGCCTAGGGAATAGGGGCAACAAGGCGTCACGCCGCAGAATGCGTGATCGCTTGCCCACGGAGGCAAACGGGGAACGGCAGAATGATAAAATCTGAACTCATCCAACTCATCGCGCAGGAAAATCCACATTTGTTCCAGCGCGATGTGGAACGCATTATCAACACGGTGTTTGATGAAATTGGCGAGGCCTTGTCGCGCGGCGACCGTGTTGAATTGCGCGGCTTTGGCGCTTTTTCGGTCAAACAGCGCAATGCGCGCATCGGGCGCAATCCGCGCACCGGTGATTCCGTCAGTGTTGATGCGAAAAGAGTTCCGTTTTTCAAAACCGGCAAAGAATTGCGTGAACGTTTGAACGATGACACTTCGGGTTAAGCCCGGAAACACAGTTGCATTGCCCGCCTTGGCGGCTTTTCAGGAAAGCGTACTGCGGTGAAGAAATTTCTATCATGGCTGATATGGCTCCCCGTCGCTATCATCTTCATCGTTATTGCTCTCGCTAACAAACATAAGGTCACGTTCTCGCTCGACCCGACGAGCCAGAACGATCCAATTTTCGCATTTGAGCTGCCATTGTTCCTTTTGCTTTTCGCCACGTTGATTCTTGGCATTATTTTTGGCGGCATCGGCGCCTGGTTGAACCAGTCAAAATGGCGGCGCGCGGCCCGCGATGCGCGCTACGAAATGAACCAGATCCGCACCGAAGTGTCATCCTTGCGCAAGGAACGTGGCGAGGAATCACGCGATCTCATCTCCCCGCCCGCTTAGCGCAACAGCTTTAGGCAACTCGTTTTATGAATACGCCCACCAAGGACAGACGCCATAATTCTGGCCGTCTGTTTTCAGATAGTCGTGACTTAAGCACGGTTCGGGGTGACGTCTTGATGACATTTGCAAAACCATATGTGAAGGCGGCGCTCGCCTTCATTTTCGCACTCTTCCTGCCCGGCATTGTTTTTCCAGCCGCCTGCTTTGCAGAAACGAAACCGGACTTTATGTCCGTCATCGGCGTAACCCCTGAAGGCCAAACATGCCTCATTGGCGGTTCATACCGCGGCGTCATTGCCGAACCGGATGTGCTTGTCGACTTTATGAAGCACAAACAAAGCTATGCCATTGTGCGTCTTGACGAGGTGTCGGGCGATCTTGTGTCCATCGGCAAGCCCGAGGCGCCTGATACGGGCGGTGACTGCGAGCAGAGCTACTTGCAGGAACTGAGTTTTTCCAGCGAGCAACTCGGCCCGTTTCAACTGGCCGTGCGCACCAGCGAAGACGACGCAAAAAAGCGCCTTGCAGGCACATTCACCGAAGTTTCAACTGACAGCGAATCCCACAAGAAGCTGGTTGAAGAGCACCTCAAATCGGCCGGGCTGGAAAACCCCGATGTTAAGCTGAAGCAGGTGCTGAGCGCTGATATTGACGGGGATGGAAAATCTGAAACGCTCATCAATGCAGTCAACACTGTCCGTGAGGACATCAAAAAGGGGGAATATTCCCTAGTTTTACTGGTGCGCGGTGGGCTGGACGATCCGAAGATTATCAACGTGCACAGCGAAATTGTACTTCTGGATGAAAACGAGCCCAGCATGATGTTGGAGCAGACGATTGTTGCCCTGTTTGACGTGGAAGGAGATGGCAAGCAGGAACTGGTTCTTTATGGCGCTTTCGCCTTTGGAGAGGGCTGGCAGATCATTAAGGTCCGCGAAAAGGAAACAGAACAGATTCTGTTTTGCGGGTGCGGCTAGTACTCACCATTTTTCGCTTTTTCAAAACCGCCGATTTGTTATAACCCCAGCGCAACCGAAGGAACCTTTATATGCCCCAAATCGAAAACCCTGTTTTCTGCGCCCTCGACACCACCGATATTGATCGGGCGGTATCGCTGACACGGGCGCTGAAGGGCCATGTTGGGGGCGTAAAAATCGGTTTTGAGTTTTTCTATGCCCATGGGCGCGGTGGCTATGACCAGGTGGCAAGGCAAGGCGTTCCGATCTTCCTGGATATCAAGCTGCACGATATCCCTAACACTGTTACCGGCGGTTTGCGGGCGCTGATGACCCTTAATCCGGTGCCAGCCATTATCAATGTTCATTGCAGTGGCGGTGTGGCCATGATGCGCGCTGCTGCTGAATCTGTGGATGGCAAAGCCAAGCTCATTGGCGTTACGGTTTTAACAAGCCTTTCTGATGCGGACCTGGTGGAAATCGGCATCACCAGCGAAAGGGATACAGCCGATCAGGCCCGGGCGCTTGCCCACCTGGCGCAAACCGCCGGCCTTGACGGGGTTGTTTGCAGCACCCACGAGGTGGCCGGCATTAAACACGCCACATCAGATGAGTTTCTGACAGTTGTGCCGGGCATCCGCCCTGCAGGCACCGAAAAAGGCGATCAAAAACGGGTGGCAACGCCGGGCGTCGCCATCGGTGAAGGCGCCGACATCTTGGTTGTTGGCCGCGCCATTACCGGGGCAGACGATCCGGTGTCTGCGGCAGATGCAATACTCGCCGAGATAGAGGCTGCCCGTGGTTAAGGTCAAAATATGTGGGCTCTCTACCGAAGAAACGCTCAGCGCGGCGCTTGAGGCCGGGGCTGACTATGTGGGCCTTGTGTTCTACCAACCAAGTCCCAGGCATTTAACAATTGAGCAGGCGCGCCCGCTCGCAGAACAGGCCCGCGGCAAGGCGAAAATCGTTGCCCTTACTGTTGATCCTGATAACGAGCTGATTGATGCCATCGCTACGGTCATCAAGCCGGATTATATCCAGTGCCATGGCTCTGAGAGCCCTGAGCGGGTTTCTGAAATCTCCACACGCACCGGAATTGCCGTAATCAAGGCGATTAAGGTGCGCGATGAAAAAGATGTTGAAAGCGCTGCGCCCTACGAAGGCATTGCTTCAATGCTGCTGTTTGACGCAAAGGTGCCGGAAGGGTTCGCCAATCCGCTGCCGGGCGGTAACGGAGTGCGCTTTGACTGGTCGTTATTGGACGCGCGAAAAGGCGCCAGCGGGTTCATGTTGTCGGGTGGTATAGACATGGAAAACGTGGCACAAGCGATTGACATTGCTAAGCCTGCGATCATTGATGTCTCATCTGGAGTGGAGAGCGCTCCTGGGGTAAAGGATGCCGGGCTGGTGAGAGAATTTGTTGAGCGGATTAAAGGCCTGTGAACGGCAGGATTAATGTGGAGGCGAGTTGAACGTTGAGTGAAAGCGTACCAAATTCCTTCAGAACGGGGCCGGATGAGCGCGGCCATTTTGGAATCTATGGCGGACGGTTCGTCGCCGAGACCCTAATGCCGCTTATTCTCGATCTGGAAAAGGCCTATGACGATGCGAAGAAAGACCCAGCATTCCAGGCGGAGATAGAGCATCTCAATGCCCATTATTCAGGACGCCCGAGCCCGCTTTATTTTGCGGAGCGGCTGACCGACTATTTCGGCGGCGCCCAAATCTGGTTCAAACGCGATGAGCTGAACCATACCGGCTCCCACAAGATCAACAATTGCATCGGCCAGATACAGCTTGCCCGCCGTATGGGCAAAACCCGCATAATTGCTGAAACCGGCGCCGGCCAGCATGGGGTGGCGGTTGCCACGGTTTGCGCCCGCTTCGGCCTGCCATGCGTTGTTTATATGGGCGAAACCGATATTGAGCGGCAAAAGCCTAATGTTTTCCGCATGAAGCTGCTGGGCGCGGAAATCATGCCGGTAACGTCCGGCACAGGCACGTTGAAAGATGCCATGAACGATGCCCTGCGCGACTGGGTAACCAATGTGGAATCCACCTTCTACATCATCGGTACCGCTGCAGGCCCGCACCCCTATCCTGAGATGGTGCGGAACTTCCAATCTGTCATCGGCATTGAAGCCAAACAGCAGTTGCAGGAAATGGCAGGCCGGCTTCCGGACGCGCTTGTCGCCTGCATTGGCGGTGGCTCCAACGCGATTGGCCTGTTCCATCCGTTCCTTGATGACCGGGATGTTAAAATCTACGGGGTTGAGGCAGGCGGCCACGGCATAGAGTCCGGTGAACATGCCGCATCGCTCAACGGTGGCGAGCCGGGCGTTCTGCACGGCAACCGGACTTATTTGCTGCAAAACGATGACGGCCAGATCAACGATGCCCATTCCATCTCTGCCGGGCTGGACTATCCCGGCATTGGGCCAGAACACTCCTGGCTGCGCGATACCGGGCGGGTTGACTATGTTTCCGTCACCGATGAGGAAGCTCTTGAAGCGTTCCAGATCTGCACCCAGCAGGAGGGGATTATCCCGGCGCTGGAACCGGCCCATGCCCTTGCCCATGTGGCGAAAATCGCGCCAAAAATGAGTAAGGATGAAATCATACTGATGAACCTGTGCGGTCGCGGCGACAAGGATGTGTTTGCTGTTGCCGGCCATTTGGGCGTGGAGATGTAACCCATGAGCGCAACGAGACTGGATAAGCGCTTTGCCGCCCTCAAGGAAGATGGCCGCCGCGCATTGGTGACTTTCATTACCGCTGGCGATCCCGATATTGGGACATCTTCTGAGATCCTCAAAGGACTGCCCGGCGCAGGCGCCGACATTATTGAACTCGGCATGCCATTCTCCGATCCCATGGCCGACGGCCCGTCTATTCAGGCATCGAGCCAGCGCGCCCTGAATGCCGGCCAGAACATGGTGAAAACCTTGAGCATGGTAGAGGAGTTCCGTGAATCGGATGCCGACACCCCTATTGTCTTAATGGGCTACTACAATCCTATCTATATCTATGGCGTGGAGCGTTTTCTGAAAGATGCGGTGGCCGCTGGCGTTGATGGGCTGATTGTTGTTGATCTGCCGCCTGAGTGCGATGACGAATTGTGCATTCCAGCCTTGGAGGCGGGCATCAACTTCATTCGCCTGGCAACGCCCACCACCGACGATAAGCGCTTGCCTACAGTGCTCAATAACACTTCTGGATTTGTCTATTACGTATCGATCACCGGCATTACCGGGACCGCTGCCCCAAACACCGACAAGGTGCGCGCCAGCGTTGAACGCATCAAAAAGTACACAGATTTACCCGTAGCCGTGGGCTTTGGCGTAAAATCCCCTGAACAAGCGAAAGTTATCAGCAGTTGTGCAGATGGGGTTGTCGTCGGCTCGGCTTTTGTTGATATTATAAAGAATTCTTTGGACGATAATGGACGCGCAGCGCCTGAAACGGCGGCCAAAGTGCTGGAACTGGCGGCGTCTCTTGCAGCCGGTGTGCGGGACACCAATATTAAAGCTGCAGAGTAACTCGCCGGAATTTGCCGGAAAGGAAGACCAGTGAACTGGATTAACAGCGTCGTCAGACCGAAAATCAACTCATTCCTGCGTCGGGAAATGCCCGACAATATGTGGGTCAAAGACCCTGAATCTGGGCAAATGGTCTATTTGCGCGATCTTGAAGCAAATCAATTCGTTGTCCCGGGTTCCGGATTTCATATGCGCATAGCCGCAGATGCCCGGCTCAAATCACTTTTCGATGATGGCGAGTATGACCCTATCAAGGTGCCTGACGTTGCAATCGATCCGCTGAAATTCCGCGATGAAAAGAAGTATGTGGACCGGCTGAAGCAGGCCCGCTCCAAAACCGAGCGCGATGACGCGGTTTTGCTTGGCGAAGGCCGCGTTGATGGCATGCGCCTTGTGGCTGCGGTTCAGGATTTCGAGTTTATGGGCGGTTCTCTGGGCATGGCCGCAGGCGAGGCAATTGTCACCGGCATGCGCACCGCGGTTGCACATCACTCACCGTTCATACTGTTTGCCGCATCAGGTGGTGCGCGCATGCAGGAAGGTATTTTGTCGCTCATGCAGATGCCGCGCACTACGGTGGCAGTGCAGGAACTGCGTGAAGCAGGCCTTCCCTATATCGTTGTCTTGACCAATCCGACCACTGGCGGCGTTACAGCGTCTTACGCCATGCTGGGTGATGTGCATATTGCAGAACCAGGTGCACTAATTTGTTTTGCCGGCCCAAGGGTGATCGAGCAAACAATTCGCGAAAAGCTGCCTGAAGGCTTCCAGCGCGCTGAATATCTTCTCGAGCACGGCATGGTAGACATGGTGGTGCACCGCCATGACTTGCGCGACACATTGAGCAAAATCGTCCATCTTTTGATGAAATCGCCCGCCGCAGAGGCTGCCGTTGAAGACAGTGATGCAACAGCGGCAGAAGAAGACCCCAGCCTCAAAACTCATGAGGATGAAACGGCGGATGAAACCGTAGACAGTGAGGCCGATGCAGCCGATGCTGAGCCTCAACAGGAAGCAGACGAAGAACTTCCCAAAGCTGCAGAAATGACGGTACCGGAAACGGAAAAACCAAAGAAGAAGAAGCCGCGTAAAAAGGCCAAGAAACCGGCCAAGGAAAAAGAGTGGTCAAAGGGCCTTATCGGACCTGAGCCGTCGCCGTCCTGAGGTTAGTGCCGGGATAAATTTAGCTTCAAGCAAGGTTCGATTGTATGGCCCACAGTGACGCCATATTGAAGCGGCTTTTGGCCCTTCACCCCAAAATCATTGACCTCAGTCTTGACCGGATGGAGCGTATTCTGGATGCGCTCGGCAATCCTCAAGACAAGCTGCCCCCTGTCATTCACGTGGCCGGAACCAATGGTAAAGGCTCTACCATTGCCAACATGCAGGCAATGTTCGAAGCGGCGGGAAAGTCTGTACACGCCTACACATCGCCCCACCTCGTGCGCTTTCATGAGCGCATCTATCTTGGCGCGCCGGGCGGTGGCAGCCTGATTTCAGAAGAGGATTTGTCTGAGCTTCTCGAGGAATGTGAGGTTGCGAACGGCGATGCGCCTATTACCTTTTTTGAAATCACCACCGCAGCCGCCTTTCTGGCATTCTCAAGGGCCCCGGCGGATTATTGTCTGCTGGAAGTTGGCCTTGGCGGAAGACTGGACGCAACGAACGTAATCCCTGCTCCCGCGCTCACGCTAATCACCCCCGTAGGCATCGACCATCAGCAATATCTCGGTGAATCCATCGTAGAAATTGCAGGCGAAAAGGCCGGCATTTTAAAACGAGGGGTAAAGTGCATCCTTGGCCCGCAACCTGACAAAGTGCACGACGTTATTGAGCACAAGGCGGCCCGGCTCGCAGCCCCACTGATTGTTTCCGGTCAGGATTTTCAAACCTATGAAGAGCATGGCAGGCTTGTCTATCAGGACGAAAAAGGGTTGCTCGATTTGCCGCTTCCCAAACTGGCAGGGCGCTTCCAGATAGAAAATGCAGGCACAGCCATTGCAGCTGTACGCGCTTTACAAGATGCCTCCGTTGGCGAGGCTGCAATTGCGCAAGGCATTACCACGGCCAAGTGGAAAGCGCGGCTACAGCGCCTTGACGCCGGCCCGCTTTTTAAAATGTTGCCGGAAGGCGCAGAGCTTTGGCTTGATGGCGGGCACAACCAAGCAGCCGGCCATGCCCTTGCCATCAGCCTTGCGGAAATTGAAGAACGCGCGCCCAAACCGTTGGTCCTCATAACAGGGCTGCTGAAAACCAAGGATCCTTCCGACTATCTTTCTGCTTTTTCCGGACTTGCAAAAACAATCGTGACCTTGAAAATCCCCGATGAAGAAAACGCTCTGACCGCTGAAGAACTCGCAAGCACCGCTTCCGGACTCGGATTTGAAACAATCAAGGCTTCCGACATTGAAGATGCTTTGAGGCTGGCGGCAGAAAATACTGATGGGCCAGCGCGGGTGCTCATTTGCGGCTCGCTCTATCTTGCAGGCCACGTGCTTGCTCTCAACTCAGGTGCGGAAAAGTCCGGCCCATCGGGCACAACGCGCACCTGATCGAACTTTTGCCTGTCAGCTTTATTCCTCTTTCAGCTTGGCTTTGAGCTGGTAGAGAGCCTCCAGCGCTTCCCGCGGCGTCAACTCATCAGGTAAGATCTGTCCCAGCAGTTCTTCCACTTCAGAAGTTCCCTTGGCAGGCTGTGCGCTTTGCGGCCTGGCAGCGGAAAACAGAGGCAAGTCGGCGGCCAGCTCACCGCCATTTGCGTTCATGTCTGAGGCTTCAAGAAACTGCAGAACTTCCCCCGCCCGCGCAATCACGCTTTCTGGAAGCCCGGCAAGTTTTGCCACCTGGATGCCATAGGAGCGGTCGGCGGCACCGGGCCCAACTTCGTGCAAAAACACCACTTCACCATGATACTCGCGCACTTTCATGGTGGCGTTAGTGAGGTGATCGAGCCGCTCCGACAAAACAGTCAATTCATGGAAATGGGTGGCAAAAAGCGCCCGGCACAGGTTTACCTCGTGCAAATGCTCAACACTTGCCCAGGCGATGGAAAGCCCGTCGAAAGTGGCCGTACCGCGGCCGATCTCATCAAGAATAACCAACGAGCGTTCGCTGGCCTGGTTCAAAATGGTAGCCGTTTCAACCATTTCCACCATGAAAGTGGAGCGCCCACGGGCCAGGTCGTCGGCAGCGCCAACCCGCGAGAAAAGCCTATCGACAATGCCAATCCGCGCTTCGCTGGCCGGCACGAACGAGCCCATTTGCGCAAGAATGGCGATTAAGGCGTTCTGGCGCAGGAAGGTGGATTTACCAGCCATGTTCGGCCCTGTGAGCAGCCAAATGCTTTGGCCCGGGCCGCCATCAACACTGGTGGAAAGATCACAATCATTGGGAACGAACGGCGCATCGCCCTCCGCCCTCAATGCATGTTCCACAACGGAGTGCCGGCCCCCTTTAACAAGGAACGAGCGGCTGTCGTCGATGATGGGCCGGCAAAACCTGTCGCGCACTGCAAGCTCAGCCAAGGCAGCAAACACATCAAGCGCTGCAAGCGCGCAGGCAAGTTCGTTCAAGAATGAAGACAGGGCCAGAACCCGCTGAACCAGAAGATCAAATATCTCCATTTCCATGGCCAGCGCCCGGTCGCCTGCAGCGGAAATTTTCGCTTCCAGCTCGGAAAGTTCTACCGTTGAGAACCGCATGGAGTTGGCCATGGTCTGGCGGTGAATGAACGTCTCATTGGGCGGTGCCGACATAAGCCGTTCGCCATGCTGTGCCGGCACTTCGATAAAGTAACCCAGAACATTGTTATGTTTGACCTTCAGCGATCGCACGTCGGTTTTGGCGGAATAGTCGGTTTGCAGGCCGGCAATAACCTGCCGGCTTTCATCGCGCAGCGCCCGGGCCTCGTCCAAATCGGCATTGAAGCTGGCGCGCACAAACCCGCCATCGCGGGCAAGGTTGGGCAATTCATCGGCCAGAACAGCGGCAAGTTCACCCGCCATTCCCTCATCATCACGGCTCAATGTTTCCACAATACGCGCAACTTCATCCGGCGCTTCCACCAGGCCGGTATCCTGGCCGACGATCGCAGCAAGCTCGCGTGCTGCTTCTAGTCCATCTCGAAGGGCGGCAAGATCGCGCGGTCCCCCACGCCCGAGCGACAGCCGCGACAAGGCCCGGGCAATGTCCGGGCATGATTTGAAGAGCTGGCGCACATCTTCGCGCCGTGCCGTCTGTTCCGCGAAAAACGATACCGCATCATGACGCGCGGTTATGGCGGCACAGTCACACAAAGGCGCTGCCAGCCAATCAGCCAACAGCCTGCCGCCGCCGCCTGTTACGGTTTTATCAATGACAGAAAGAAGGCTTCCCTTGCGCGAGCCGGACAGGGTGCGCGCCAATTCCAGATTGTTTCTGGTTGCCGCATCGATAAGCATGGTGGCATCAGGCGCTGTCTGACGCGGTGGGCGGATGGTCGGCTTTTTTCCCACCTGGGTAATGGACACATAGTCGATAAGCGCCCCGCAGGCTGCAGTTTCAGCACGCGAATAAGCGCCGAACCCTTCCAGTGCTTCCACGGAAAAATATTCCTTCAAGCGCCGCTCAGCCCCCGCACTGTCAAACCGGGCCGCCGGAAGCGGGGTAAGCGCTGCGCCGGACTGTTGCAAAACATCTACCAGAACATCATCCTGCAACAGGCTATCCGGCAGAACGATTTCCGATGCATCAAGACGGGCCAAATCTGCCGCCAGACGCCCTGCCGAGGTAACGGTGACAGCGCATTCCCCGGTTGAAATGTCTACCCACGCCAAGGCCAGCGCATCATCTGCCTTGTGGCGGGCAATTGCCGCCAGGAAATTATTGCGTTTTGCATCAAGAAGCGCGTCTTCGGTGATGGTGCCAGGCGTTACAAGGCGCACCACCTCGCGCCGCACCACCGCCTTGTGGCCGCGCTTTTTTGCCTCTGCAGGATCTTCGGTCTGCTCGCATACCGCAACCCGGTGGCCAAGCTTTATGAGCCGCTGGAGATAGTCATCTGCACTATGGACAGGCACCCCGCACATGGGAATGTCGGCGCCCTGGTGGCGGCCACGCTTGGTTAACGTGATGCCCAGCGCTCTTGAGGCAATCTCTGCATCTTCAAAGAACAGTTCGTAAAAATCGCCCATGCGGTAAAACAGCAGGCAATCCGGGTTCGCCGTCTTAATCTCCAAATACTGCGCCATCATTGGCGTTGGGGCGGTTTTGTCCCGTGCGGCAATGTTCATAAGCTAATGGCCTTCAACTTCCAATCCGGCAACTTACCAGACGCCAAACGGCTGTGTCTGCATCAGAGCGCCCGCTTGTGCAAAATTCCGGCAAAAATTCACTCTATAGCATTCCTCATAGATGTCTTGTGAACGCCATGCGGGCTGATTAGTCTTGTTCTTCCGGCCACAGGAGAGTGCGGGAAAAAACGCTTAATTGGGAGTAAGAATTTTGGCGTCAAACAAAAAAATAGGTAAGCGTCCTCAGTTCACTGATCAAGAGGCTTTGCGCTTCCACCAAAGGGGCAAGCCAGGCAAGCTGGAAGTCATCGCCACAAAATCCATGGCGACCCAGCGCGATCTTTCTCTCGCCTATTCACCAGGCGTTGCGGTGCCCGTGCGCAAAATCGGTGAAGACCCCGAACTTGCCTATGATTACACTGCCAAGGGCAACATGGTGGCGGTGATCTCCAACGGCAGCGCCATCCTTGGGTTGGGCAATCTTGGCCCGCTCGCCGCAAAACCGGTGATGGAAGGCAAGGCAGTTCTTTTCAAGCGGTTCGCCGATGTGGACGCCATCGACCTTGAAGTGGACACACAAGACCCCGATGAAGTCATCAATTGTGTGCGGTATCTGGGGCCGGCATTTTCCGGCATAAACTTGGAAGACATCAAGGCGCCAGAATGTTTCATCATTGAAGAGCGCCTGCGCGAGCTGATGGATATTCCGGTTTTTCACGATGACCAGCACGGCACAGCCATTATTACCGCGGCAGCGCTCGTCAATGCGCTGGATGTGACGGGTAAGGACATCAAAGACGTCAAGGTGGTGGTAAACGGCGCTGGGGCAGCAGGTGTTGCCTGTGTTGAACTCATCAAGGCAATGGGCATGAGCCATGAGAACCTGCTCCTTTTGGACAGCGGTGGCATTATTTACAATGGCCGCGAAAAACCCATCAACCAGTGGCAAGCAGCCCATGCCGCAGATACCGATTTGCGCACCCTTGAAGATGCCATGAAGGGGGCGGATGTTTTCCTCGGACTATCGGTTAAAGGCGCGGTTACCCAGGACATGGTGAAATCCATGGCCGAAAAACCCATCATCTTCGCAATGGCAAATCCGGACCCGGAAATCACGCCGGAAGAAGTCGCAGCCGTGCGCGACGATGCGATTATGTCAACCGGCAGGTCAGATTATCCCAACCAGGTAAACAATGTTCTGGGCTTTCCCTATATCTTCCGAGGTGCGCTGGATGTGCGCGCCCGCTCTATAAACGAGCCTATGAAAATTGCCGCTGCCACCGCGCTTGCCAACCTTGCCCGAGAAGATGTGCCTGACGAGGTGGCTGCCGCTTACCATGGCCAGCGGCCCCAATACGGGCCGGATTATCTTATCCCTGTGCCGTTTGATCCGCGTTTGATCAGCGCCATTCCATCAGCTGTTGCAAAAGCTGCGATGGATTCAGGAGTTGCCCGAACGCACATTGCCGACATGGAAGGCTATATTGCCGAGCTCTCGGCACGCCTTGACCCTATTGCAGGCACCATGCAGGGCATTATCGATCAGGTGAAAACGCATCCAAAGCGCGTTGTATTCGCAGAAGGCGAAGAAGACAGGATGATCCGCGCTGCCAACTCATTTGCAGCAGCGGGCATGGGCGAGGCAGTTTTAATTGGCCGCGATGAAGAGATTGAGCGCACTGTCAAATCAACGGGCATAGAACTTCACCCGGCTGTGGAAGTTCTCAATGCGCGGCTTTCCGATCGTAATGCGGAATATGCCGAATTGCTCTATGCGCGCCTGCAAAGACGCGGGTTTCTGCTGCGCGACTGCAAGCGCATGGTGAACAACGACCGCAATATCTTTGCTGCTTCCATGATTGCCCGCCAGGACGCCGATGCCATGGTAACAGGCATAACCCGGAACTATACGGTGGCGCTGGATGAAGTGCGCCATGTCATCGACCCCATGCCCGGCCACAGCCCCATTGGCATTTCGATGGCATTGTGCAGGGGGCGGACTGTCTTCATCGCCGATACAACAATCCATGAAATGCCAACCGCTGAACAATTAGCCGACATTGGCGTTGAGGCGGCGGGCGTTGTGCGCCGGTTTGGATTTGAGCCGCACGTGGCCTTCCTTTCATACTCCACCTTTGGGCACCCGCGTGGCGAGCGCTCGGATAAGGTGCGTGAAGCGGTCGAGATTCTCGACGCCCGCGGCAATGCGGATTTTGAGTATGATGGGGATATGGCAGCCGATGTTGCTCTTTCCATGGAAGCAATGGCCAATTATCCGTTTTGCCGGCTGACAGCGCCAGCAAACGTGCTGGTGATGCCTGCTGCCCATTCCGCCAGCATCACCACCAAAATGCTACAACAACTGGGAGGGGCCACCATAATCGGGCCGCTGCTGGTTGGACTGGAAAGATCGGTTCAGATAGCGCCGCTGTCGGCAACCGCAGCTGATCTGGTAAACATGGCCGCGATTGCCGCTTACGATATCAGCGGTTTGCACTGAAATTCAGGCATTCAGATCAGTACCCGGCTGAGAAACTTTTCGGTGCGGGGCCAACAACGCGAGGACCCGATGAAGTAACTTCCAGAGTGGACAAGCCACGCTGGTTTAGCCCTTTTGGGGTAAACCGGAACAAACCGTTTGAGCCTTGGAAGCCTTGCGGGTTGGTGAGGTTCTTTTGGGTAAACCTGTCGCCGGGCTGGCGGCGTGCCATGGCAATGGACAGGCTAACGGCATCATAAGCCAAACTGGCAATGCGTTGCGGGTCGCGCCCATAGGCTTTACGGAAACGGTCCTTGAAGGCTGCGGTGCGGCTTGGCGAAACACCAGGATACCAGCCACCTTGCAGTAGCGGGATGGAAGAGGTGATCGGTTCATCCCATTTGCCGGTGCCAATGAGCTTTACTTGATCGCGGCGCAGGCCGGCATTGGTCAAGGCGGTTGCCACCGTGCGCAGCATTTCCCCGCCCTCGGCGATTAGCAATGCATCAGCAGGGCTTGATGGGCTGGAGAGCGTTTGAACCGCTGCCCGCGCGGGCACGATCACATCTTGCGAGGTGCGGGCAAATCTGTGAACGCTAACCAGCTGGCCGCCGCGCTTTTGCAACTCGGCGGCAAGTGCACGCTCAATCAATCCGCCATAGGCTGTTTTGGGCACCATTGCGATAATGCGCTTGCGGCCTTTGCTCACTGCATAGCGGACGATATTTGCAACTTCTTCTTCCGGCAGGAAGCTCATGAGGTATACGCCGTTACCTGCTACAGAGCTCACCGAAGAAAAGGCAATCACCGGGACACCACGCGAACGGGCTGCGGGTCCAACCGACTGCACAGAACCCGAAAAGAGTGGCCCGATAATTAGCTCAACACCTTCACCAAGCGCTGCCTGGGCCGCGGCGGTGGCGCCGGCAGGTGTTCCGCCGGTATCTTTGGTCAACAGGGTAATTCCCGGATTGCCCGATTCAACCAACGCCATTTCGCCTGCTTCTTTCAAGGCGCGCGCTACATTTCCCGCATCGCCCTTTACGCCGACAGGCAGCAAGAAACCAACTTTAACACCGCCAGCCCCTGTGATGGCGGCAACATCAGATGCCTGTGGACCGGTTTGCTCAGGCTGGTCGCTGCTGAAAAGGTCGCCAGCAGAAAAGCCGCCGCAGCCGTTCAAAAACAGCGCAACAATGAAAATGCCGAGAACACGCGACAGAATGTTCAAGTTCCTAGAGATCACTCCAGTTCCCCCAGAAGACCGATAAATTTGCATAAGTTGAATCCATTGTCTTGAAAAAAACAAGTGGCACAGCCCCCTCTCGCGAATCGCGTGCCTCTCATTATTAGTTTAATACACCGGAACCTGATACCCTACAATCATTGCGACAACCCCGTTGCCCGGCCCGGAGATATTTTTTGTGACATCAGCTCCTCAATCAGGCGGAACGAATTCATACACAATCGAAGAAAAGGAATTCAGCGCCCCCACGTTGCTTCCCGGCCTCTATATTACCGCAACCCCCATTGGAAACCTTGCCGACATTACCATAAGGGCGCTCGGCACCCTCGCCGGCGCTGACATTGTGTTGTGTGAAGACACACGCCACACCCGCAGGTTGCTGGATCGTTACGGTATCACCGCATCATTGCATGCCTATCATGACCATAATGGGGCGCGTATGCGCCCGCGCATACAGGGTTGGATTGGGGAGGGAAAGTCAGTTGTTTTGGTGAGTGATGCAGGCATGCCGCTGGTCTCTGACCCTGGCTATAAGCTGGCCTCGTTGATGCGCGAAAACGGACATGATGTGCATGTGGTTCCCGGTGCATCAGCTCCCATCGCAGCCCTTGCAGTTTCCGGTGTGCCCAGCGACAGGTTTTTGTTTGCCGGGTTCTTGCCACCTAAATCCCAGGCCCGCCGCAATCTCTTGGCTGAACTTGGGAAAGTGCGCGCGACGCTCATCTTTTTCGAAACAGCAAAACGGCTGCGCGCCAGCCTTGCCGATATCGGGGCCGTACTTGGCGCGCGCCAGGTGGCCGTTGCCCGCGAGCTCACCAAAATTCACGAAGAGGTTTTGGCAGGCAGCGCTGATGAAGTTGCAGAAAAATTCACCGTTGAAAAAGGCGAAATCACCCTCTTGATTGCCCCTGGCGATGAGGAAGCATCGGGAGTGGATGATAGCGAAATTGACGCGCAGTTGCGCGATGCCCTTGCCACTATGCCTGCCGGCAAGGCGGCATCTGCGGTGGCAAAATCGCTCGGCATCAAACGCAATCAACTTTATCAGCGCGCATTGGAACTGAAGGAAGATCTGGCCGCGAATGAATAATACCCTGCCGCAAAAACCGGCTGGGAAACGCGACCGCGCCCGTTCTGAGGCCTATGGCAGGAACGCTAAGCGTGTTGCGGTGGCCTATTTGCGGATAAAGGGTTATCGCATTCTGGCCCGCAGGTTCCGCTGCCCGGCAGGGGAAATTGACATTATCGCTAAGCAGGGCAGAACGGTTATTTTCATTGAAGTAAAAGCCCGCAAGAACACGGAGCTGGCGCTTGAAGCCGTAACGTCAAACCAGAAAAAACGGATCTTAAACGCGGCCCAGGCTTGGCTTGCGCAAAAGCAACTGGACCAGAATACTCAATGCCGCTTTGACATGATCGCCCTGTCTGCTTATTTGATGCCAAAGCATATCGTGAATGCGTTCGGCGCAGACCCCCGCACATGGTGAAGGACGAAGATCATGTCATTGAAAGTTGCCGTTCAAATGGACCCGGTGGAGAGCATCGACATCAGCGGGGATTCAACTTTCGCTTTGATGCTTGAAGCCCAGTCGCGCGGCCACGAGCTGTTTTACTACCAAACCGGGACGCTGGCCCTGTTGGACAATATGGTAAGCGGGCGTGGATACACCATCAAAGTGCGCGATGAGATTAGCAACCACTTCGCCCTTTCCGATGAACGCCGCCAGGATTTACGCGAACAAGACGTGGTTTTGATGCGCCAGGACCCGCCTTTCGATATGGGTTACATTTCAGCCACCCACCTTCTTGAGCACATCCACCCCGACACGCTGGTCGTCAACGACCCGGTAGAAGTGCGCAACGCCCCGGAAAAGCTGTTCGTACTTGACTATGAACAGTTCATGCCGCCGACCCTGATCACCCGGGACTGGGACGAGATCAAATCGTTCCGCAACCATCATGGCGATATTATTCTGAAACCCCTCTATGGAAACGGCGGGGCCGGCGTGTTCCGCCTGCAGCATGGCGACCAGAACTTGAACTCGCTTTTGGAGATTTTCGATGAAGCCTTCCCAGAGCCTTTCATCGCCCAGCAGTATCTGCCTGATGTGCGCACCGGCGACAAACGCATCATCCTCGTGGATGGCAAGGCGGTTGGTGCCATAAACCGGGTTCCCGCCGAAGGGGAAAGCCGCTCCAACATGCATGTGGGCGGTCGGCCTGAACCATCTGAGTTAACCGCCCGCGAACACGAAATCTGCGAGGCAATGGGCCTGGAACTTAAACGCCGGGGGATGATTTTTGTCGGCATTGATGTGATCGGCGATTATCTGACCGAGATTAATGTCACATCACCCACTGGAATCCGCGAAGTGAAGAATTTCGGTGGAGCAGATATTGCCGCCCTCATCTGGGACGCCATTGAGAGCAAACTATAGCTGATTAACTGAATTTCAGTTTTGTTCTTGTAATGTTCCTTTTTTTAATGTAATCTGTTTGCGTATTTAATGAGTATGCGGGAAAATGGTTACACACGTTTCCACAATCGCCTTTCAGGGAATTGAAGCAATACCTGTCAATGTGCAGGTGCAAATTGCGCCGGGCATGCCCACATTCACCCTTGTTGGCCTGCCTGACAAGGCGGTGGCCGAAAGCCGCGAAAGGGTGCGCTCGGCGCTCACGGCCATAGGCCTTGCGCTACCGCCAAAGCGCATCACCATCAATCTTGCACCGGCAGACCTCCCAAAAGAAGGCAGCCATTATGACTTGCCCATCGCCATCGGCCTTATGGCTGCATGCGACGTGGTGCCGGAGGAATTTCTGTCCCGGTACGTGGTTTTGGGCGAGCTTTCCCTTGATGGTTCAACGTCACGGGTAGCCGGTGTATTACCCGCTGCAGTTGGCGCAAACAGTGCAGGAAAGGGCCTCATTTGCCCCGCGGTTTGCGGCTCTGAAGCGGCTTGGGCGGGCGCAGATCTGGACATTCTCGCGCCGGTAAATCTTGTGCGGCTTGTCAACCACTTCAAAGGTGATCAGGTTCTCTCGCGGCCTGAGCCCAAGCGCATTACGGCAAACACGGCTTTGCCGGATCTAAAAGACATCAAGGGCCAGGAGCTTGCAAAGCGTGCTGCCGAGGTTGCTGCAGCCGGTGGTCACAATCTCCTTATATTGTGGTATATTAAATTTCAAAGGTTTGAATCCTTGTTGATTACTGTTGGAATCAATGAAGATCCTGAAAATATGCTTAATGGGAATGAACCTGTATACTTCAATTAAGAGCCCTTGATTTAAAAATTTCGTGGGTTTTGAATTGCCGGAGCACCAAGAAAAAATTCAAACAAGCAAAAAACCATTAGCATTTTCGTATGTTCGGATGTCTTCTGATTCGCAATTAAAAGGGGATAGTCTCAGACGCCAGAGAGAGTTATCGCGAAAGTATGCGGATGAGAATGGTCTAAAACTAGTCGAAGACTATGAGTTGGATGATATAGGGGTCTCTGCTTATCGAGGAGACAATATTAAAGAGGGTGCACTGTCTTAGCCCCCTAAAACTGTGCCATGATTTTTTTGAAACTCTGCCACGGAGAGAGTTGTATCATGGCTCGAAAAAGATACTCAGACGAAGATATTCTGCGTCTCCTGCGTGAGATTGAAGTCAACGTGCATGGTGGTATGGATGTTGTGAGCGCGTGTCGACACGCAGGCAAGACGTATGAGCGAGAATGCAAACTATATCCCTAGATGGAGCTTCGGCTTCCAAAAGGGTCGGAAAAGCTCAATCTTTGGACAGCGGTCCATTACAACCTTCATCCCTGCATCTTCTGCGATGCGGGCGGCTTCCTCGTTGTACACACCAATCTGGCCCCACAGCACTTTCGCGTCGACGGCCACTGCTTCTCGGGCGATCTCAGGTAGATCTTCGGGCCGGCGAAACACCTCGACCATGTCAACCGGACGGTCGATGGATTCGAGATTAGGATAGACCTTAATGCCACGAATTTCTTTCAACCCCGGCCGAGGATTGACTGGAACCATATCAAATCCAGTTTCGTGAAGGACTCTTAATACACCGTAGCTGAATTTGGTTTTGTCTGAGCTTGCACCGACCATTGCGATGGTTTTGACCGATTTCAGTATGTCCTGCAGGTAGTCTTCGGAA
>JBPCVY010000161.1:0-10275 GCA_051010055.1 Hyphomicrobiales bacterium
ACAGGGGTGAGGGTGGGCATTGAGGCCACAAAAGAGAAAAAAAATGCATGAGTAAAGTTTGGTAAAGCCAGGCGGGCGCCTTTCGCCTGAAAGCTCAATATGACACGTTTTGACACTATCCGCCGAGGAAAAGCCGGCCCACATCGGGGTCTTTGAGCAAATCATCGCCAGACCCGGCCTTGGCCAGCTGGCCGGAGACCAGGACATATCCAAGGTCGGCAAATTCCAGGCCTTTCTTGGCGTTCTGCTCGACCATGATGATGGTTTTGCCTTCCCCGTGCTGTAAGTCGTCGAGGATCTCAAACACCATATCGATAAACCGCGGCTCCAGCCCGATGGACGGCTCGTCCACCAGCAACACTTCCGGGTTCATAACAAGCGCGCGGGAAATTTCCAGCAAGCGGCGCTCCCCGCCGGAAAGAACCTTGGCAGGCTGGCGGCGGCGTTCTGCCAGGCGAGTGTATTTTTTGAAAACCCGCTCCGCTTCTTCCTTGGCTTCATCGGTTTTGGCTTTCAGGTACCCGCCCATCCAAAGGTTTTCCTCAACGGTCATATTGGGAAAAACGGAATTGTCCTGGAGAATGTAGGCAATGCCCGCTGTTTTCAGCTTGTCGTTCGGCTTCAGGGCGGTGACATCGGTTTCGCCAACGCTGATTTGACCGGAATAGATGTTTGTGAAGCCGAAAATGGAATGCAGAACCGTTGATTTGCCGGCGCCATTTGGGCCTATGAGGCACAATGACTGGCCTCGTTGAACGCGCAAATCAAAATTATGGAGAATTTCCATCTTGCCGTAGCCGGCCCTCAATTCGCGAATGGAAAGGAACGAATTTTTGTTCGCGAGCGCGTCAAGTTCGCTGGGCTTTGGCGCTTCGGCCGCGATCTTTTCAGCTTCGCGCGCAACCTCGTCGACCGACATAACGGAATCGACATCGCCCATGTGATAGCCGGTTGCTTTGTTTTCCTTTTTTGTGGCCATCAGTGCGCTCCCAAATAGGCATCAATGACGCGCTGGTCGTTTTGAATGTCCTGCGGCGCCCCATCGGCCAGCATCTGGCCATGGGCGAGGCAATAGATATGCTCTGCCAGGTTCATGATGACGCGCATATTATGTTCGATAACGAACAAGGTGATGCCGAACTCCTCATTGGCGCGCTTCAGGCGGTCTATAAGACCGTTGATCAATGTTGGGTTGATACCGGCGGTTGGCTCGTCAAGCATCAGAACGGAAGGCTCGTTCATCAGCGCCATGGCAAACTCAAGGAGTTTTTGCTGGCCGAACGACAGATCGCCCCCCATCAGCAGGCGTTTTTCGTAAAGGCCGACAAATTCAAGCAACGATTCAGCTTTTTCTATATCCGCTGCGGTGTCGGAGGCAAACATATCCATGAAACCTTGCTTGCGGTGAGGAAGGGAGATGAGCATGTTCTCAATGCAATCCATCTTGGCGTAGATGCGTGTTTGTTGGAATGTGCGCAAAAGGCCGAGGCGGGCTATTTCCTGAACATGAAGCTTGGAGATTTCCTCATCTTCAAAACGTATCGAACCGGCATCGATTGGGTGATAGCCCACGATGGAGTTAAACAGGGTGGTTTTGCCCGACCCGTTTGGCCCGATAAGGCCGGTGATGCCGCCTTCTTCCACTTCTAGAGAAATATCTGAATTGGCGATGACACCACCGAAGGTTTTCGTAACATTGTCTACCTTGATAATTGCGTTGCTCATTCTGCCGCCTCCGCCTTTGCGGTGCGGTCTTCCACGCGGATGCCGAACCATTCCGGTTTCTGGTGTTTAAGCCAGCCCATGACGCCGTCCTGGAAATAGACCACGGTAATCACAATCAGCGCACCGAGCGCCACCCATTGCCAACCCAAAAAATAATTCCAGGTAACTTCCTTGAAGAGATGGAACATGGTGGCGCCGATTACAGGCCCCCACAGTGTTCCCTTGCCGCCCAGCAGAACGCAAACAACCATGAAGATACCAAGGTTGATGGTTTGATAAGCTGTTTCAAGAGGCTCGAAATGAATGAGCTGGAAACCTGAAATTGCCCCGGCTATGCCCACAAAGAATGCCGCAATTGCCCATGTGACAAGCTTGTAGCGCAACGTGCGCAAGCCCATGCCCTCAGCTTTTTGCTCATCATCTCGTATGGCGTTGAGCGCACTGCCGAAACGCGTGCTGTAGAGCCATTTCAAGAAGATAAACAGGACAACGCCAAGTCCGGCAAACAGGAAATAGAAGAATATTTTGCCAGTATCGAGATCGCCGGGATAAACGGGCAGCGCAATGCCCTGACCACCGCCAACCCAATCCCAGTTAGAAACCAATTCGCCAGCTGCAATGGCAACACCAAGGGTGCCGATGGCGAAATATGGCCCACGTAGCCCGAAGGTAATGTAGCCAATTATCACGGCGCAAAATGCGCAGAAAACTCCCGCCACAAGGGCGCCAAGAAACAGCCCTCTGAAGTACTGCGCCTCGGTGAACTCATAGGTTCCCCCGCCTGCTGCATCGGTATAGTCCGCAACATCATAGACTAGGGCGATGGCGACAAGGGCCGCCACATACATGCCGGTGCCGTAGAAAAAGATATTGCCGAGCGAGTTGTAGCCCATTTGACCACCGGTCATATCCCAGGTGAGGGCGACGATGATCATCAGCCATAAGGTGGCAAGCTGTGTGCCATAAGTGGGAAACAGGAATGGCGCAACAATTGTCGCCACGAGAACGCCGCCATAAAGCAAAGTCTTGTTCATGGTGCGCTCCTATTCCAGAACCTGGCGCACGCGGCGCTGTTGGGCAAGGCGGATGAGCAGCACGATAAGCAGCAACAGGACAGCGATTGCCTGCTGGTAACCAATGCCGAAAATGTGGGCGCCGTATTGTTCCATCACCCCGATGCCAAGGCCGGCGGCGATAACGCCTGGTAAATTGCCAAGACCGGCCGCGGTTACGATAACAAATGAGCGGATGGAGTAGGTGATGCCATAGAAGGGCTGGATGACCCAGACCATAACGATGATTGCACCTGCCGCACCACATATTGCCGCGTTGAGCGAGAAGGTGAACGAGTACACTTTTTCCGTATCGATGCCCATCACCCGGGCAGCCCTTGCGTTCTGCGCGGTAGCCCTGATCGCCTGGCCCATGCGGCTGTTTTTCATGAACAAAATAACGGCGGTTGCCAGGCACGCGGCCAGCAATACCCCGATGAGCTTGGCGATTGGCACATCCACGAAACCATCGAAAAAATAAAGGGTTTCGTAGTCCAGCTTCACGCTTTGGGTGTCCGATCCGAATATCAGGTTCAGGATTTGCGCCATCATGATAGCCACACCGAATGTGGCGAGCAGTGACGTGAACAGATCGCGCCCGATAACCCTGGAAATGACGAGTTTATAAACCACCCATCCGACCCCCCACATGACAATGAAGGCGATAGGTACACCCAGAAGCGGCGGCAGGCCCTTTTGAGTCAGCCACCAGGCTATGTACCCTCCGGCAATGACGAAATCGCCTTGAGCAAGGTTCTTGACGTTCATAACGCCCCACACAAGAGCAAGCCCGTAGGCGGCAAGTGCGAAAAGTGCCCCTATCATCAGGCCGTCAAGAATGATCTTTACGTTCACAACTGGAAATTCAAAAAGCAGGCTTATGTTGCCTAAAATCTGGTCCATACCGACCGGCCCCTCCCCGGGATTTTTTCCTCGCAGCGCCAGATTGCCTGGTGCAGAAGGATTTAACGGCCGGGCGCTGCACCCCTCATGCGCCCGGCCGGAATTTGTTGTGCTTACTTAGCCATGCGTGGCCAGTTCAGCTTGTGAGATGCAAACGCGGACGGCGCCACAACATTGTATTTGCCGTCCTGAATCTGACGCAGCACCATCGGCTTTGCGATGTTGTTGCCCTCTGGCGCGAATTTGATGTCGCCATAAAATGTCTTCAGATCCGTCGCTGCAATTGCATCGCGTACCTTGTCTTTGTCCAAAGTGCCGGCCCGCTCGAAAGCGTCCTTGAAGACATACACAGCAGCAGATGCTTGGGCAGTCTGATAAGGCACTTTCTTTTCTGCATATTCCGGATAGGCCGCCTTGAACTCTTTTTCATAGTTGGCAGCGGTACCGAAAATCGGGTCTTCATATGACAAGCTTTCCGCCCACTGGGTGGAGCAAAGAATATCGTTGGCAACGGCGCCAAACTTGCCTGTCACGTCGGCTGCCTCACAGTGGGTGATGGCAATCATTGGCACGTTGATCTTCATTTCACCAATTTGCCTGACCGCAGTTGCTGCACCCTTTGAGTGGCCCGAAACAATGAGAAGGTCCGGCTTCAACAGCTTCACCTTGGTCAAAATCGCGCTCATGTCGGAAAGATCACGTGGAAGCTTTTCGTCGATCACCACATTCATGCTTTGTTTTTTGGCGTCGTCGAGAACACCAGCACGAATATCAAGCGAGAAGGGGTCGTTTTCGACCGCTACTGCTACCTTAACATCAGATGATTTCTTGCCACTCTTTTCCGCCATTTCGGCTGCCAGCGTCACAGCCGATGCGAGATATTGCTCAGACGTGGACAAAACGGCGAAGAGATATTTACGCCCCTTGTTGAACAGCGAGCGCGAGGCACCTTCTGCTTCAACCATTGGGATTTTGTATTTTTCGGTAACCGGCGCGATCGCCTTGGTGAGACCAGACGAGTAGGGCCCAAGCATATATTGGATCTTGTCCTGGCTGATGAGGCGCTCTGCCAGAGTTGCGCCACGGTCCCCCTTCGACTCATCGTCGTAGTAGGTGACTTCAAAGTTGTAGCACTTGTCGCCAACCTTGATGCCGCCATTCTCTTTGATCTTCTTGATCGCGAACTCGTAACCGTTCTTGGCATGAATGCCATTTGTTGAGTATTTGCCTGTCAGCGAAATCGCCGAACCAAGACGTAGCGGTTCGCAGTCTGCAGCAGAAGCCACGCCAGGTGCGGCGATGACAAAACATGCAGCAGCAGCAAATGCCAGTTTCTTGTAGTGATACATGCGCTATTCTCCTCCCAAGTTTGTTGCGCAAAAATTCAGAGCATTGAGTGCCGGTTATTCTTCCGGCTTTCAAGCTTGCTCAAGATAATATGCTTTACAACATGCTCATGGCTAGAGCGCCATAACTTTTTTGTAAGGTAATATTAAATTACCTCATCGGTACGATCATCAGTTTCACCAAACCGCTTCATTATTGCCGGTTTGAGGTCTTTATAAAGCCCATCCAGATTTTTTGCGATTTTTGCGTTTTCTTGCTCAAACAGCGAATTACCTTCAAGGTCGCTTTCAACCAGGAACGGGCCGAAATTTTTGACATCGATAACCCACACGGATTGAGCAAGGCCCAGTTCATCGCGCCAGTAGGTATCAACTACCCTTTTGACGCCGCGTCCAAGAAGGGCGCCGGTGCCATAACCCACTGTAGTGAGGTAAATTGCGCCATTGGGCACGAATTTGTCGCGGTAGGTTTCGGGCGCCATCCCGCCTTTGCCAATGATGATCTTGCAGCCAGATATTTCAAACCACTTTGAAAGCCATTTTTCGAACCGGAAAGAGGCTGTCGCGGTGACCGCGCCCATATCATAGGTGCCATCGGGTTTGACCGTTGCAGCAGGCGAACAATGAAAATTCACATTTCCCAACTCATCCTGGCTTGCAGGCATTCCTGCGCCTTCCTCAACGGCCTTTTTGTAGACGCCTTCGCGGGCAGTAAAAATCCGCCCTTCTAGGTAGACAACCATGCCCGGTTTCAGACCGCGCAAATCATCAGTTGTTACCGGCAGCTTTAGCCGGACTGTCTCAAGTTTTCTGCCACTTGTGGCCATTCAACGCTCTCCCGGCGTGCGTAATCGGTGAACCATTCAGGATCGTTGCGGAACTCGGCCCTGCCATCGGGAAAAACCCGGGCAGTGGCCCGTCGCGAGGACAGGCAAAACATGTGCACGCTCATTGGCATGCCGCCGGTGTGGCAAAAGCCTGCCTCGATATGGCAGTCAACTACCATGGACGAGCCCATAAAGCCCATCGCACCCATGCCGATATTGTTGCCCAGTTCCTTCAATTCAGCTTCCAGATCGGCGATGCCGGTGTCCGGATTGCGACTGCCGACGGTGCGCAGGCATGCGGCCTGTTTGCCAAGGACCATGCACGTGTCTTTGGAGCCGCCAAGGCCGATGCCGACGATCGCCGGCTGGCAGGCAAGACCGCGTTTGCCGAACGCAATCAATGTGTCGAGGAAAAAGCGCCGGATGCCATCGATGCCATCGCCTGGAAACAGCATCCTGTAGTCGGAGCCGAACAGGCCACCCTTGTGAACGGTGGTGACATCGACCCAGTCAGCATCTGGATGGAAGCTGTAATCAATTTCCGGGGCGTTTAGGCCGACATTATTGTCATGATCGGTCCGCCACAACGGGTGCACGCGGTTTGGCCGCAATGGTACGGTTTGCGTTGCGCTTGCGGTTGCCCGGCGCAAAGCGGTTTCCAATGCCACGGGCCCACCTTCCATCTGCGCCTCATTGCCGTACTTTACGAACCAGCGCGGCACGCCGGTGTCAGCGCACATGGCGCGGCGGTCTTCTTTGGCTGCATCATAATTATCGAGCATGGCCTGGATGACGAAAGCGGAAAGGTCGCCTGTTTCCGTATCGGCCATGCCGCGCAACCCTTCCAGATAGTCATCTGGAATTTCAATGGCGGCTTTGGCCATGAGCTCTTCGGCGGTAGATTGTAAGGCTTCCAGGGGTATCTTGCTCATTGCCTACTCCGCAGCTTCGCCAGGTTCATCCAGCAGGCTTTCACCTGGACGAACCCGTGAAAATTCAACCGGCGCATCACCAGCGCGCAATTTTCCATCCTCTATCTGAACCAGCGTGTAGCGGGACTTTTCAAGGCTTCCCTCTTCGGGGAAGTCGTCGCGGTAATGTGCACCGCGCGAATTTTCGCGTTTCAGTCCGGCCAATGCAATCACCTCACTCGTCTCGATGAGGCTTCGAAGGTTGAGCCAGTCATGCCAGGTTAGGTTAAACGCCCTGTCCATATCCGGCAAGCCGGTGGACAGAAGTTCGCTCTCAAGCTCGTCGATGCGGCTGAGCGCGCGCTTCAGCCCGTCTGCGTTCCGGATAACGCCTGCTTCATCCCACATGGTGTCGAGCAATTGCTCACGCAAGCGGTTGATGTTGCCTGGTTTTTGGGTGAACGGATGCAGTGCGAGCTGTCGCTCGGCATCAAGCAGCTCTTCGTCCGGCTCGGAGAGTTTTCCTTCATCGGCCACCCAATTGGCCATCACATCACCAGCAATGCCGCCGAAAACGGTGGAATTGGCAACGCCGTTGCCGCCAAGCCGGTTTGCGCCATGTATTCCGCCTGCATCTTCACCTGCAACGAACAGACCAGGCATTTGGGTTTTGGTGTCGGGTTCACAAACCACCCCGCCCATCAAGTAGTGCGCTGTGGGCACAACCTCGACAAGGCCACCGGGCAAATCGAAACCGCAATCTGCGCAGCGCTCCACCATGCCCTTGAACTGCTTTGCAACATTCTCAGGCCCGAGATGGCTCATTTTTATGTACACCCCGCCATTTGGCGTGGTGCGGCCTTCACACATTTCATTATAAATGGCGCGCGAGACGATATCGCGGGTTGCCCGTTCGGCTGCTTTTTCGGTTTTGGCCATGAAACGCTCGCCATCGCCATTTAAAAGGTGCCCGCCAGCACCGCGCAAGCCTTCTTCGAGCACGGTGCCGGTCATACGCGTATCGGTGCCGGCAAGAAGGCCGGTGGGGTGAAACTGCACCATTTCCATATCGCGTAAGGGTAGGCCCATGCGCAGCGCCATGGCGAGGCCGTCCATGGATTTATCGCCCGAAGGTGTGTGGTAGCGGTACATTGTGGGCCCGCCACCGGTGGCCAACAGTACGGCCTTTGCCTGAATGAACATCAACTCGCCGGTGCGGATGTTGCAGGTCAAGACGCCGGAAAGGGCGCTGCCATCTCTTGCGGGAATGAAGCCGAGGGCGCGGTGTTCTTCCAGCCTGCCGATATCGCGCGCCCAAACCTGCTCCATAAGGCGGCCAATTATTTCAATGCCGGTTAAATCACCCTTGTGGACCGTCCTGTCGAATGTTTGGCCCGCGAAGGCCTTGCCGTGGACTGTGCCGTCTGGATTACGGTCGAAAAAGCAGCCTATTTCGTTCTCAAGCTCGCGAATGCGCTCAATGGCCTTTGTTACCAGTGTCCAGGCGAGCTCTTGATCAGGCAGCCACTTTCCACCGTTGATGGTGTCCATGAAGTGGCGCTCAATGGAATCTCCGGGATTGATGGCAACATTGTACCCGCCCTGAACCATGCGTGTGCAGCCGCACTTTCCAAGCAGGCCCTTGGTTGCAATATGTATGGAAGTATCCGGACTTTGCTGTTTCGCATGGAGGGCGGCAAACAGCCCGGCGCCGCCGCTGCCCAAAATCAATATGTCAGTGACAAGGCGTTCCATCACCAGACCCTTATCAGGAAGGCAAAGCCTGCAACCAGCGAGGCGCCACCTGCAATCGCGGCCCACAGGCTCTGGCGCTCGCTCCAGCCGGAATTTTCTAGGATCAATATCCTCAAACCACCAAGCAAATGAACAGTCAGCAAAATCACCAGGCCCATTTCCGCTAGCTTCACGAGCCACCAGTCGGACCATTTCAGAAACCCGTCCAACTCACCTTCACCGCGAAGGGCAAGACCGAGAGCTAAAAAGTGAAAGGGGAGAAACACCGCCAGCGCAAGGCCTGACAACCGGTGGACGAGCGCTGCGCGCCAAAGAGTTTGTTGGCGTGGTGTTGTCATGGCACGACCACCGCTGTAACGGCCCGCAAGCCAAGCACCAAAAGCACGAGGCCGAAAATGCCGGCACAAATGCCCGCCTTTCGCCCATCCAGCGATGTCCACTCAATTGCAATGGTGCGCAGGCCGATAGAGGCGTGAACGGATGCCGCCAGCACAAATATGCCATAGAAAAGTGCCCAAAACGTGCTGCCTTGAGTGCGCGTGAGGATTTCGCCGGCACTCAACCCATTGGCAACGGCATAAAGAATGGTCGCCAAATGAAGCAAAACCAGCGGCGACATGATGCCAGCGCTCAGGCGCTGTAATGCATATAGGCGCACACCTGTCATTTGAGCTCACCTTTCAGGAACGCCTGCATTGTCCTCTTCTTGAGTCCTGCAATAGATGCAGTGGGGTTGAGGTCATTTGGGCAATATGTCTGGCAGCTTTGATGGCTGTGGCAGGCGTGACAGCCGCCATCTTGCGAAATGGCCCTCAGCCGCGCAGCCTGCCCACCGTCACGGGTATCGTTCACAAGTGTCCATGCCCGATTAAGCGCCGCTGGGCCCAGATAATCATCGTTCCAATTCACTGTGTCGCAACTGGCATAACAAACCCCGCAGTTAATGCATTCAATGCCTTCATTCGCCGCAACACGTTCCGGGCTTTTGGGATCAATGATTTCGATTGGGTCATGCCGTGATTTGGTGGGGTGAAACCGCGCCTCTGCCCGTTTCCACTTGTCGAAAAACTCTGACATATCGCACGCTAAGTCTTTAATGACCGGCATATTGCGCAAGGGTTCGATTTTCAGTTTTTCGGCCTTTGTCACTTTCGAAGCGTGTGTCCGGCACGTCCAGCGCGGCGCGCCGTTCACGGTCATGGCGCATGAGCCGCACATGCCAACGCGGCAAGCGAACCGGTAGGTGAGCGTGGGGTCGATGTTTCGTTGCACCCAGGTGACTATATCGAGCACTGTCTGGCTTTCACGGGCCGGCACGGAAAACTCTTCAAAGCGGCCATCTTCACCGCCGCGCCAGATAGAAACCTGGTGCTCCTTACTCATTTCTCAGCGCACCGTTACCAGAACCTGCTGGACATAATTATTGCCCATACCTGAATTGTCCCAGCGCGGTTCCACAGGTTGCGTGTCGTCATTGGCATCAGTTGCCCGGCAGGAAAGGGTGTAACGGCCAGGTTTTGCGTCCCAGTTGAAATGCCAGCGCGTCCAAGCATAGGCGCCGGTGGGGGCATCAAGCTCTGCTTCAGCCCATTTATCATCAATGCCAAGTTCGACTTTGGTTACGGGAACACCATTGCCGGACCAGGCGCGCCCTTCAAGCGCAACGGGCCCTGATTCAACCATGCGCTGGCGGGTAAACCAGTCGGGAATGCCGGGGGGCACCATGAGGGACTTTACGCGTATAGCCTCAACCGGG
>JBPCVY010000162.1:0-6501 GCA_051010055.1 Hyphomicrobiales bacterium
GGGTGATGAGTTCAGAGCCCGCTTCCGTAACCCATATGCGGTTATTCACCGGGCCGACTTGCACGGAGTGCTCCTTGAGGGTTGCATTGACAGCGGGCTGGTTGAAATCAGAACCAATGCCCACGTAACAGGCTTTGAGCAAGACGGCACAAGCGTGAGCGCCCTGCTCGATGATGGAGAAATGATAAAGGGCTCTGCGCTTATCGGCGCAGATGGCCTGCATTCCAACATCCGCAGTCGCATTGTTGCCGACGGTGAGCCGCGCGTCTCCGGTCATACCGTCTTCCGCTCGGTTATTGAGACAGAACATATGCCGGAAGAATTGCGCTGGAACGCGGCAACGTTATGGGCGGGGCCGAAAATCCACATTGTCCATTACCCATTGAAGGGCTGGAAAGTCTTCAATCTGGTGGCCACCAGGGACACAGGGGCAACCGAGGCGGTTACCGGAGAACCGGTGGCAACCGAAACCGTTCATATGGCTTTTTCCCATGTGTGCGAGCGTGCCCAGAGCATCATAGCCAGTGGCAACAGCTGGAAAGCGTGGGTTTTGTGTGACCGTGAACCGGTGCGCAACTGGACTGATGCCCGGGTGACGCTGTTGGGTGATGCCGCCCACCCAATGCTGCAATATTTCGCCCAAGGCGCCTGCATGGCAATGGAAGACGCAGTGTGCCTTGCCCATAACTTTGAGAGCAACAGTTCCGACATTGAAAAGGCGCTTGCGGCGTATAACCGCCAGCGGGCGGTGCGCACCGCGCGCCTGCAAATCAATTCCCGGCTCATGGGCGAGCATATTTATCACCCGGATGGCGCCCGCGCAGACGTTCGCAACGCGGTTATGCGCTCTATGTCTACCGAGGATTATTACCAACGAATCGAATGGCTTTATGGCGGCACAGGGTTGGCCAGTGGCCAGTAAGTGGCCAGTAGGAGGAAAGAAGATGGATGAAAGCACCGCACCGGCGGAAACACCAGAACGCAAGGCATACTATGAGAAAATCGGCGCCCATCACCTGGCCCCCCTTTGGGCGGTGCTTGGAGATTTGGTAACGCCGGAACCCAAAAGCGCATGTGTGCCCCATTACTGGAACTTTGCCCAGGCAAAGGAATTCCTGCTTGAGGCAGGCGGGCTGATTACCGCCAAGGAAGCCGAGCGCCGGGTTCTTGTTCTTGAAAATCCCGGTATGCCCGGCGAGAGCAAAATCACCACATCACTTTATGCAGGGCTGCAGCTCGTTCTGCCCGGCGAGGTGGCGCCGGCCCACCGGCATAGCCAGTCTGCCTTGCGTTTCGTGCTGGATGGGTCGGGCGCTCATACCTCGGTGAACGGCGAGCGCACGCTCATGGAAGTTGGCGATTTCGTCATTACCCCGCCCTGGGGCTGGCATGACCATGGCAACACCTCAGATGAGCCGATGATTTGGCTCGATGGCCTCGATATCCCAATGGTGACATTGTTCGATGCCTCATTTGCCGAAATGCATGCAAATGACGAACAGGAAATTGACCGCAAGCCGGGCGATGCACCCGCCCGTTATGGTGCAAATATGCTGCCGGTGGACTACGAACCGGGCGAACTTGCCTCCCCCATTTTCAACTACCCTTACGCTCGCACCCGCGAAGCATTGGAAACAATGCGCAAGCAGGATGAATGGGATCCCTGCCATGGCCTGAAGATGCGTTACGTGAACCCGCATGATGGCGGTTATGCCATGCCAACCATCGCTACATTTATGCAATTGCTGCCGAAAGGGTTTTCAACCAGCGCCTACCGCTCGAGCGATGCAACTGTTTATGCAGTTGTCGAGGGTAGCGGCCAAAGCACCATAGACGGGCAAACATTCAACTGGGGTGAGAAAGACATATTCGTTGTGCCCAGCTGGAAGCGGGTGAGCCATGAGGCGGCATCCGATGCGGTTCTGTTCAGTTTTTCCGACCGGGTTGCCCAGCAAAAACTTGGACTATGGCGGGAAGATCGCGGCAATGCCTGAACCTGAAGTCGTGCATGAAGCACCCCCCAGCGTGCATTTGGATATGCCCGGGCACCTGCTGCGGCGGTGCCATCAAATCGCGGTGGCCGTTTTCATGAACGAATGCCGCAGCCTTGACTTGACCCCGCTCCAGTTCGTTGCCCTTTCAGCGCTCAATCATCACGGCGCCATGGACCACGCGACATTGGGCGGAGCGGCGGCACTCGACCGTACAACGGTCGCGGTGGTGGTGAAAAATCTCACTGAGCGCGGATTGGTTTCAACCGAACGCTCGAAAGCCGACCGGCGCTCGAAAATCATCGCCATTACCGATGCCGGGCGCGCTCTGTTTCAAAGCGCATTACCAGCTGTCGAAACCGCTCAGAAGAAAATTCTCGAACCCCTTTCGCAAGCTGAGCGCGAAACGCTGGTGGCGCTTCTGGGCAAGCTTGCGCTGAAAAACAATACCCTCAGCCGCGCGCCCATCCGCGAGGTTTAACCATCCGTCCCCGGGCCGCCCAGCAACCGGTAAACCTCAATCTTTCTTTGGCGGCCTTTTACCTGGAATGCCCCTTCATCCTTCACCTCGAATGTTTCCGGCAACATGGCGTAGGTGGCATCGGTTATCAAAATCACCACCTCATCATCAGGAGCAACTTCCTTGCCCAATGCCTCAATGCGCTGGGTGGCGTTCACAACGTCGCCTACAACCGTGTAATTGATGCGGCTTGGCGAGCCGATATCACCAACAACCAAAGGGCCGGTATGAATACCGACCCGCAGGCCAAGCTCTGGCCGCCCTTCCTCTGCCCGGCGCTTGTTTGATTCCGTTACCTTTGCAGCCATCCTGAGCGCAGCCCGGCAGGCGCTTTCACCAGTGTTTGTTCCTTCATCCGGCGCGCCCCAAAACGCCATCACCGAGTCGCCGATATATTTATCAATAGTCCCCTCTTCCGCTTCTACACAATCGCTCAACAAGGTGAGATGTTTGTTCAGGAACTCGGCAACCTCATTAGCGGATTTTCCCTCGCACAAGGCTGTAAAATTGCGCATATCGGTGAACATGACGGTAAGTTCGCGCTCTTCTGAACCAGCGCTGTGGTGACCGCCTGCGACGAGCTTGCGCACTAGCTTGCCCGGCACATAACGGGCAAAAGACTGCAGACCCACAAGCATTTTGTTGAACGAGCCTGACAGCTCGTCAATCTCACGCACGCGGCTTTCCGGCAACGGCCCGATGCGATCGAACTCAAGGTTGCTTATGGCCCGGGCCGCATCAGATGCTTGCGAGATCGGCCGCGCAACGCTTTTTGAAACCCAAACCGCGCCCCAAATCGCCAGCCCCAGAATACAAAGGCCGATGAAACCTGCAATGTAAAACGGCCTGAAAGTTTCCCAGATAACGTTCATCGGCGTGTAAGTGCCGGCATAAAGGGGTTTTGGCCCAAAACCATCTATCCGGCGGGTAACGACCATAAAAACATCGCCATCCACATCGACACGGCGAACGGTCGTGTTCTCCGTATCAGGAAACCAGTCCGCATCCATGGACTTTGCCGTGCCAAGTGCGGCAATCACCGGATCGTCCATGTCGGTCGTCTTCATCAGCGGTGCAGTTTCGCTCAGCTGGCCGAAGTGTTTTTCCATGTTCGGATGGGCAAGCACATGATCGGTGCCGTAAAGAATGAAAGGTTCTGCAACGTTCTCCAGAAACAGGGTCTGGGTGAGCCGGCTCAATTGCTCGACTGAAACAGTTGCGCCAATGGCTCCGGCAAAAACGCCGTTCACGGTCGTGGGGGTGCGTACATTAAGAGAAGCGCGGCGCGTACGTGAAGAAAATATAATCTCGCCCCAGTAAAGCTCATTGCGCTTCCTTATTTCCTCAAAACCCTCGCGTACATTCTGTTCATTCTGCCAGTCCGGTGTGTCGACAACATAGGGCTGATCGCGAAAATCACGGGTAAGCCTGAAAGCAAACAGGCTTTCATCGATAACAATAACGCTGCTGATTTGCGGCGCCGCCGCCACGGAGGCAGATAAGAGCCGCGACATATTCTCGGTATCTTCAATGCGGGTGCGGCCATTTTCGATCTCTTGTTTGACGAAAAGAATCAGATCTTCGGCTGGCTTCAGGTGTTGTTCAATGTCCGATTGAAGTGTCGAGATGTTGCCATCGATGAGATAGTAGGAAAGTTGCGCCATTACATGGCGGCTCGACAACCATTGAACCGCAAGAACCGATCCGGCTGACAATAACACCAGCGCGGCAAGGCTCGTTATCAAGATACCAGCAAGGTGGTATTTGCGCGTTGGGTGCTTCTTCGCCATGGCCTTAAGGTTAGTCCATGATTCGGAAAGAAGAAAAAGTTTTTGATCTCCAGAAATCGTAAGTTTTGCTCAATAGTTGCGGCATTTTTTTAAACCCGTAAGAAGCTCAGTCCGAAAGGCACCTTTTAAATGCGAGCGCGTTGCTCTCCATCATCTCAAAGTAAAGCTCCGTGCCGGGGGTGAATGCCACGCCCATCGGGTCCAATATGCCAAGGGAAGCACCTGCGCTCTTTGCCAGTTTTTTAGCAAGTTTTGAATTGAACTGCGGTTCTGCAAAGATGCACTTTGTGCCGTCTTGGGCGAGTTTCTTGGCAAGGTGTGAGATACGTTTCAAACTGGCCCCGGCTTGCAAATCCATAAGCAGTGCGCCGGTGTAATTGAGGCCAAAACGGTTCTCGAAGTATTGAAAGGAATCATGATGGACGGCAAACCGCGCACCGCGCACAGGCGCAAGTACGGTTTCAATCTCACTCGTGAGGCTTTCCAAACGCTTGATGGTTTTGTCAGCGTTGCGTCGGAAGTCATCACCTCGGGTATGGTCGATTGATGCCAGTTCCCTGGCAATGCGCCTTGTCATTGCAATCGCGTTTTTAGGATCAAGCCAGATGTGTAAATCCATCTGGTGTTCGCTTTTCCCATGCCCGTGAACATCATATTCACCGCGCACTGGCAGAAGGGTCATCGCCATGTCTGAGCCAAGTTCGACCGACACGGCGTTCCTTGAAAGATTTTCGACCGGCATTTTGAGAAAAGTTTCAAGCCCAGGCCCTACCCAAAAAACAATATGTGCCCTTTCCAACGCCCGGGCGGCAGAGGGTTTGAGCACAAAATTGTGGGGTGAACCCGCATCGGTCACAATGAGTGCCGGCGCCCCGGCATCGCCCATTACAGCGGCAACAAGCGAATGCACCGGGCGGATTGAAGCAACCACGTTCGGTTTTTCGGCCGCCAAAGCCGGCGTCGCAAAGGCCACCGCTAGGGAAATCGCGGCCAGATAGAATCGGATAAACATGTTCGGGAAACGGCCTTTCTTATGGCGCGCTGGAAAATGTAACTATATAACGTTTCACTGACGGGGCAGCAAGCAGGATTGCAAGAAAGTGAGCAGCAGTTCACAAAAATTGGCACAATTGACAGACCTGGGCGTAAAGCGCGGCGGGCGCTGGTTGGTGCGCAACATCAACCTTTCCATCGAGCGTGGCGAGATTGTTACGGTTATCGGCCCCAATGGCAGTGGCAAGTCGACCACCGTCAAAGCGCTGCTTTCCATTGAAAAGCCAGATGAAGGCGCGGTGAAACTTGCCCCCGGCATCACCATCGGCTATGTGCCGCAAAAGCTGGCCATTGACCGAACCTTGCCGATCACCGTCCACCGGCTTATGACCCTCACCGGCACACACGCAAAGGCCGACATCGCGCGCGCCCTTGCCGCAACGGGCATCGGCCACCTGGCCGGCGCCGAGGTGCAGAACCTATCCGGCGGTGAGTTCCAGCGCGCGCTGATTGCCCGCGCCATTGTCCGCGAGCCGGATCTTCTGATTTTGGATGAACCGGTTCAAGGTGTCGATTTTTCCGGTGAAATCGCGCTTTACAAGCTTATCGGCGATATCCGAGACCAGCTGAACTGTGGAATTTTGCTCATTTCCCACGATTTGCACATCGTTATGGCTGCAACCGACACGGTGATTTGCCTCAACGGGCATGTGTGCTGTTCCGGCACGCCGCAAACCGTTACCGCCAGTCCGGAATATCAGGAATTGTTCGGCCCGCAAGCGGCTGAAACACTCGCCATCTATCCTCACCATCACGACCATTCCCACGGACCGGATGGCGAAATCATCCACAATCACGCTCATGACCGCGAGGCCACTGTCGATCATGGCGGCAAGGATGGTGGCCATGCTTGACAGTTTCTTCGCCCAAGCGCTTGTGGCCGGTGTCGGCATCGCCATTACCGCTGGGCCGTTTGGCTGCGTTATCGTGTGGCGGCGCATGGCTTTTTTCGGCGACACAATGGCCCATGCTGCTTTGCTGGGGGTGGCCCTTTCCTTTCTGCTCGACATCAACATTAGCCTGGCGGTATTCGCTGTGGCACTGTTTACCGCGGCAAGCCTTGGATTTTTGCAAAAGCGCGGCACCCTGCCCGCCGACACAATCCTTGGCATTCTCGCTCATTCCACTCTCGCACTGGGCCTTGTGT
>JBPCVY010000163.1:0-9116 GCA_051010055.1 Hyphomicrobiales bacterium
GCCAAAAAGGCCAACCTGCGCCACATAGGGCGGGCGGTGGCGGGGAAGACCGCGCTTACCTTCGATGGATTCGATCATCGCCGATTCTTCACCGCAAATATAAGCGCCAGCCCCGCGGCGGACTTCCACATATCCCGGTTCAATTATGCCGGCATCTTCTATTGCGCGAATTTCCCGATCGAGAATTCCAAGAACCGCAGGATATTCATCCCGCATGTAGATGTAGACTTTATCAGCTGCAACGCCCCAGGCGCCAATCAGCATGCCTTCCAGGAACTGATGGGGGCGGGTTTCCAGATAGTACCGGTCTTTGAATGTGCCAGGCTCGCCCTCATCACCGTTGATGCACATATAGCGCGGGCCGCTTCCGGCACGCACGAACTTCCATTTTTGTCCGGAAGGAAATCCGGCGCCACCAAGACCGCGAAGCCCCGCTTCCAGAAGTTCATCAATGACACCTTCAGGTGTTTTTTCCCCATTGCGGCAGGCGCCCAGAATTTCATACCCGCCTTCTGCCTGGTAATCACCCAGCGATTGATAGGCCGAGATCACAGGGGCGGTTTCACCATTTTCTGCAGCGGTCAACAAACTGTCCACGGTAACGTTGTCGAGATAGTTCTTGCCAACGGCAGCTGCCGGAGCACATTGGCAGCGCCCGATGCATGGCGCTGGCAGAACGCGCAGTTTTGCGCCTGATTTTTGCTTCAGCTCATCAAGCAATTCTTCTGAACCAGCCAGCGCGCAGGATATTGAGGTACACACACGGACGGTGACTTCCGCTGGCGGGGTTTCTTCCTCTTTGACCACATCGAAATGATCGTAAAACGTCGCCACTTCATAGACTTCCGCCATGGCGAGCTTCATTTCCTGGGCAAGCGCTGCCAAATGGCGGGCAGACAAGTGGCCATGGGCATCCTGAATGAGGTGCAAATGCTCGATAAGCAAATCACGGTGGCGCGGCGCATCACCCAGAAGAGCCCGGACCTCTTCTCCAGCTTGAGGATCGACTTGCCTTCCCTTCGGAAACGGCCGCGCCTTTCCCTTGCCGCCGCTCCGGCCAGGCCGGATGGGCTTGAAGCCGGAATTGGGGCTGTGTTTATTCATGCCTGATTGCTCTCCCGTGCCACCACTAACTTCGGTATTTGGTATACCAGAGATTTTCCATGGTGAAAAATGAAACTTCTACGCCATATTTCCGCAAACGAAAACTTTTGGAAGGTCGTTCTACGGCACCTTGCTGACAAATCCGTCACCAGGCACTATTAAGCACCAATGACACTCAATGATGAAACTCTCGATGTGCGCGGAATGTTATGTCCGCTGCCGGTTCTTAAAGCCCGCAAACGCCTGCAATCCATGGCCAGCGGGGCGATATTGCGGATTGAGGCGACGGACCCGGCGGCAATCATCGATATTCCGCATTTTTGTGCTGAAAGCGGCAACAGCCTTCTTAACCAGGAGGAGGCCGAAGGGGTGTACATTTTCACAGTGCAGAAAGCTGGTTAGGCTGAAATACCGAGCGCTTTTTTCGTTTTTGCTGACCAGCCGATCAGAATTTTCCCTTCAACCTCGATAACCGGGCGCTTTATGAGCGTTGGGTGCTGAGCCATCAAGCTGATCGCCCCGGGTTCTGTGTGAGCGTCTCGCTTCAGAATGTCAGGAAGATTCCGCCATGTGGTAGAGCGCTTGTTGAGCACCGCATCAACACCATGGGCTGCTACCCAGCCGGACACATGCTGGTGGGTGAGCCCATCAGACCGGATATCGAAAAAGTGATGGCCGATGGAAGCATCTGCCATGTCACGCATAGCCGTGCGGCAAGAATCGCAATTTTTGAGACCAAAAACCGTTACGCTCATTAGTCCAAAAGTCCTCCAGATTTCAGGGAAAGGGTTTCATCGCGGAACGCGTGAGAGGCTGGCTGGGAGCGGTCGGTAAACGCTTTTAACAGCGCTTCGACCTGAGCTTTTTCAATATCGCGAGTTATGAACACAATGCGCGTTTCGCGCTCGCCCTGCGGCCAGGCGTCCAGCTGAACCGGCGGGTGAAAAACGTGCTGCACCCCATGGATGACAAATGGCCGGTCCGGTTCCTCTTCAACATTCACGATGCCCTTTACCCGCAACAGGCCAGGTCCATGATTTGCCCGCAAAAGCTCAAGAAACAAGTCGAACGAAAGCGCTGAAATCGGTCCTTTTGTGGAGATGCAATAAGCCCTGATGTGTTCATCGTGCCGGTTAACATCGTGGTCATGATCATGGCCGTCATGGTTGTGATTATGGGCTGATTGCTGGCGCTGCGTTTCACGCCGCTTGACAATACGGGGCCGGCAAACCGGGCGCGCGAATGATTCTGCAGAAAGCCACTTCTTGACGTTGAACGTCTTTTCCTCCGGATCGTAAAGACCGGCATCAAAAAGCGTGGCCGGAGAGGCTTCACCGGTGAAAGCATCAAGCATGCGCGCGGCCGGGGCCAACTTACGAAGACGGCGCACAAGGCTTCCGAGTTGGCGCTCGCCCTCGATCCCGGTCAACAAATCTGTTTTTGTCAGCACCAGCCTGTCGGCAACCGCAACCTGTTTTACCGCTTCCTCATGGGCATCGAGGGTGCTTGCCGCATTAACCGCATCAACAACGGCAATAACGCTTTCAAGCCGGTAACGCGCCAAGAGCCAGGGGTGGTTCATAACCGTGTGGAGCACAGGCGCAGGGTCAGCAAGCCCGGTGGTTTCAATGACCACTCGATCAAAAGCCATGATCGAACCTTCATCGCGCCGGTTCATCAAGTCTTCCAGCGTGTCGATCAAATCACCCCTGATTGTGCAGCACAAGCAGCCAGAAGACATCTCCATGACATTTTCATCAGCTGTCTCAACCAGCAGATGGTCAATGCCCACCTCGCCAAACTCGTTTATGATGACGGCTGTTCCCGCCATTTCAGGGTGGTGAAGCAGCTTGTTCAGCAAGGTGGTCTTGCCGGCGCCAAGAAATCCTGTAAGCACCGATAGCGGCACCGGTTGCCGAGGTCTGGGTTCAGTCATCGTGGTTCTTCTCTTAGAATTACCTGCGGCTTGAGAAATTGCATCCCAACTGGCATGGGGTCAATCGGAGCGCTAGTTTTTTTTCGCCGTTTTCTTTTTACGCTTTTTCCTGGCGCGTTTTTTCGCTTTGGCTTTGCGGCGCCTTTCGCGCTCGGCAGCCATGCGGGCCAGATCTTCTTTTTCCAGTTCGGAAAAAACTTCTGGCGATAGAATTTGGCACACCTCAGAGCGGCTGCGCATTTCGGTACAGACTTTTTCCGCCCGTGGCGCCTCCAGCCTGCCGACAACAGCGAGGTAGCCTTTTCTGTCAGGCATGCGGATAACCGCACCCCTGCCACCGGAAAAGATCTGATGGCCGTTAACAAGCCTACGGGTCATTACAGTATGGGCATCGGTTGCCTTGGCAAACTTTCCAAGGGCAATTCCCCAGGCCCCTGTCAACATGCCCGGAGGCACAAGCCGATATGCGGGCCTTCCTTTGCAAGCCACCTGTGATAAATCCTGCGGCACCTTTCCACCAGGGCGGGCCTCATTTCTCACTGCGGAAATTGGTTGTGGAACCTGGCCGTTGCCGGTAGCACCTTCACCACCAAACCCAGCCTCCAGCAACTCCTGGGCTTTCTTCGCGCGAATCGCGCCGTTTTTTGCGCCAAGAACAACCGCCACCAGCTGGCGGTTGTCGAGAGTTGCGCTGGCGACCAGGTTGTAGGCTGAATTGCAGATGAAGCCGGTTTTCATGCCGTCTGCCGGTTCCCAGTTGCGCACCAGTGTGTTGCGGTTCCTGAACCTCTTCTTGCCAATTCTGACATTGCGGGCGTCAAAGAATTTCCTGTGCTCAGGATACGCTGTGAGGATGGCGCCAGCCAGCAGCGCCATATCGCGCGCGGTTGTGATCTGGCGCGGGTCGGGCAGGCCGTGCGGGTTGGCGAAATGTGTTCCGGTCATGCCGAGCTGAAGGGCGGTTTGGTTCATACGCTCTGCGAATGCGCTAACCGAGCCTTCGATATGCTCTGCAATTGCAACCGCAATATCATTTGTTGAGCGGATCAATAAAAGCCTGAGGGCGAAATCCAACGGCAGCTGCGCCCCTTCCGGCACGCCGAGTTTTGATGGCGGCATGGAGCGAGCATATTTTGAAACCGTGATTTTTTCTTTGATTTTGAACCTGCCTGCTCGAACATCTTGAAACGCGATATAAGCGGTCATGAGTTTTGTCAGCGAGGCCGGATACCATGGAGCGCCCGCATCAACTTGCGACAAAACTTGGCCGCTGCGCGGGTCATAAACAATGGTTGGTCCATTGTGGACAACCGCTTTCTTTGCCTTTGACTTCGTTACCTTCTTTGCCGGTTTTTCCTTTTTCGCCTTCTTTACTACAACTTTGTCTGCCTTCGCAGCATTCACGGTTTCGAAATTCACGGACAGAAAGGACGCTGCAACAATGGTGGCAACCGCCGCAAGCTCAACGCTGCACCGTTTGGACCGAGTTTTCTGCAAAGCCGCGCTCACGCGGCCATCGCCATTTGCAGGCCCGGCAAAGTGACGCCCAGCCCGGAAAGTGCCTCATGCAAACTGCGTGCCGACGTTTCCTCCATGTCAACTAATGGCGGGCGCACACGGCGGAACGAAGGATTGCTCGTCTCAAGTGCAATGAAAGCCTTCAGTGCGGGAATAGGCGCATAGTCAACCACCGTTGAACGCACCGCATCAAGTTCTGCCTGTTGTTCGTCGGCATCTTCGGCCTGCCAGTTTTCCGCAAGGGTTGAGATTTTTGCCGGGTTGATGTTTGCGGTTGCTGAAATGCAGCCGGCAGCGCCAGCGCGCATACCCTTCAGCAAGAATGTCTCCGCGCCCGGAAAAACCTTGAACCCAGGAACAGCATCGATCACTGCTTTGGTGTTGCTCCAGTCGCCGGAGCTGTCTTTCAAGCCCACAACAGTTTCGGGATATCGGGCCACCAGACGCTCGATCAAATGGACTGAAAGCCCGACATTAGAAACCTGCGGAATGTGGTAAAGGCAAATGCGGAAATCAGAAGAGCCCACCCGCTCAATTACTTCCGAATAAGCTCTGAACAATCCGTAGTCCGATACGCCTTTGTAGTAGAATGGCGGCAGCATTAGCGTCGCGGCACAGCCGTGGCGTGAGGCTGCCTTCCCGAGGATCACAGCATCGGGAATTGCACAGGCCCCGTTGCCGGGAACAATCCGATTGGGCGGAATGCCCTCATCGATCAGCCTGTCGAGCAAGTCCATGCGTTCTTCAACTGACAATGAATTTGCTTCCGATGTGGTGCCAAACGGCGCAAGGCCGGAACCTTGCGACAGGAGCCACTTGCACAGAATGACAAAATTTTCGGAATCAACTTGCAGGTTCGCGCTGAAAGGCGTCAAAACCGGCGTGAACAGACCCTTTAGATCTTCGGCACTGGCCATAACGCTGCAACCCCGTGAAGTTTGGATAATCGTATTGGTGCCCCTGGCCCGACTCGAACGGGCACGTCCTAGGGACAATGGATTTTGAATCCATCGCGTCTACCAGTTCCGCCACAGGGGCGCACCAAACGAGGCGCGATCATAAGCAGGTGAATTTCCCCGTCAACCATTCAATTTTCATTTTTGTGAAAAATACGCCTTGGACAAATCATATGGAATTCGGCTATCAGGCCGCTATGCTTAGAGCTCTTTATGACTGGGTAATGAAGCTCGCCGCCCATCGTAACGCCACAGGCGTTCTGGCGGCGGTTTCTTTTGTGGAAAGCTCGTTCTTTCCAATTCCTCCGGATGCATTTCTCATTCCCATGGTTCTGGCGAACCGGGAAAAGGCTTGGTGGTACGCATCGGTTTGCACAATAGCTTCCGTCCTTGGCGGATTGCTTGGCTATTTCATTGGTGCAGCACTTTTCGATGCGTTTGGCCGGCACATTCTGGAATTCTATGGGCTGCAGGCACATTTTGAAGAATTCGGCACTAACTACACGAAAAACGGATGGCTTTATGTGTTCGGCGCCGGACTGACGCCTTTTCCCTATAAGGTGATCACCATAGCTTCTGGTGTCATTGGCTTGAGCATTCCGGTTTTTATCGGCGCATCAATCGTCTCCCGCTCAATCCGTTTCTTCCTTGTTGCGGGCCTGCTCTATTACTTCGGCCCGCCCATAAAGGTGTTCATTGAAAAGTACCTTGGCCTCCTGACCATCGCGTTCTTCCTGCTCATTGCGGGTGGATTTTTCGCGATCCGGTATATGTGATGCGGCAACAGCGCAGATGAGGCGGGCCGTTTAATCGGGTAAACATTCAATATGAACTTTTCTGGATCACGGACCTGTAGCGCCACCTTTCTCGTTTTCCTCATGACAGCTGGCACACTCATCGGTGCCTGGGGATTTCAGTATTTGGGCGGGTATGAGCCTTGCGCCCTGTGTTACCGCCAGCGCGTGCCTTACTATTTCGCGGTTCCGGCAGCGGCTGTTTTATTATGGGTATGTCACTTACTGGCCCGCGAGCGCATTGTCCGCTTCGGGTTGATTGCGCTTGCTCTTGTTATGCTGATTTCAGCCGGCCTTGGTGGCCATCACGCCGGGGTTGAGTGGGGCTGGTGGCAGGGGCCGGATGCTTGCGCAGGCGGGGCAGGATTGTCTACCGGTTCGGTTCTGCCTGATCTGGACAATGCCCGGGTTGTCAGCTGCACCGAAGTGCAATGGCGCATGTTCGGATTATCGTTTGCGGGCTGGAACGCAGTTATTTCGCTCCTGGCAGCAATAATTGCCTTTTGGGGCGCACGGCGCCCGGCCAGCACAGTGCAAACAATTGAGCAGTCCTGACCTTACGGCTCCAATTCGGTATCCCAATAAAGATAGTCCATCCAGCTTTCATGCAAATAGTTGGGCGGGAAAAGGCGCCCGTTTGCATGTAACTGATAGACAGTTGGACGAATTGGGTGCTGCGAAGGAAACATGTGCGCTTCCTTGGGCAGTTTTCCACCCTTGCGCAAATTGCAGGGGCTGCACGCTGCAACTACGTTTTCCCAGGTGGTTTTGCCGCCTTTTGAGCGCGGAACCACATGATCAAACGTCAAATCATCGCGGATGCCGCAATATTGACACGTGAACTTGTCGCGTAAGAACACATTAAATCGTGTGAAAGCCGGATATTTGGCCGGCCGTACGTAATTCTTTAAAGACACAACGCTTGGCAGCCGGAATTCGAAGCTCGGGCTATGCACGACGCGGTCATAATGGGAAACGATATTTACCCGGTCGAGAAAAACCGCTTTCACCGCATCCTGCCAATTCCACAACGAAAGCGGATAGTAACTTAGCGGCCTGAAATCCGCATTTAAGACCAATGCGGGGCAGGCCTCCGGACTGGTCCCTCGGCTATCGCCAATTTCTCCTACAGCAATGTTCATCCTAGCACCGGCTCCTGAATTTCAGTTCGCAGATACTCAAAGCTATTCCTTTTTTGCCAACTCACAACCCTTCGCGTGCCAGATGACGCAAAAATGAATCGCTCACACACAAATACTACTATACATAGTGTGACAAAACCAAGAAGGTCCTTTTTGGGTGTGCGGCATCCATATTTTTGACACATCAGAAGGGCAAATCGGAGCGCAACGAACGTTTAGAGAGCTTCGTTGCGGGGTAAATCTTGTCTCAAGGAGCGCAAAAATGAGTTTCGATCTGAAACGGTCTTTGGCCGTTCTCGGTTCGGTTTTGGCGATCGTCCTGGCCGCGCCTGATCAAGCGCGTGCGGAAAACCCGTTCAAAAGTTTTTTTGATGCAATTGGCAATTCTGTTAAGGGCGCTTCGCGTACCGCCACCGATTCATTCAGTGGCAGCAAAAAACAAAAACGCTCTTCATCGGGACAAAACTTCACCTCGGAGGCAGCCCGGCCCAAGGTTGTTGCAGACCCGAAACTGCGCAACACCCAGACAGCTTTGAACAAGCTTGGGTATAGTGCCGGTACGCCGGACGGCATTTACGGGAAGAAAACCGGAGCCGCCATCAATCAGTTCCAGGCATCAATCGGCCGGCCTCAAACCGGACGGCTAAGCTCTGATGAGCGCGATATTCTGTTTGAGCGCGCCCGCAACGCCAAGCAGTTTGCCGCAACAACCGTTGGCGGACAGCAGGTGCAGGGGCTTCAGGCACAGGACCCGGACGTGAAGGATTCGTTGCCCTCTTCAAGCGAGAGTTCCTATTTCGATGCTGACGAACCGGAAGAAGAAACCATTCCGCAAGCTTCATCAGCAGCAACAACCGCGCCGGCGGCCAACACCGGCAACTAAAACTTACTAAGTTTCGGCTTTAAGCCTATTCGTCGCCGACGCTCACCATGTGGCGTTGCATTAGCCCTGTTTGGGAAAGCGCAAACACCAGGGTAATGGGCATAATTCCGAACACCTTGAAGTTCACCCAGGTGTCGGTATCGAAATTACGCCAAACAATTTCGTTCAACCCAGCAAGGGCGAAGAAAAACAGTCCCCAGCGGAAGGTGAGTTTCTTCCAGCCTTCATCATCAAGCGGCAAGGCATCAGACAGCACATATTTCAGAGCAGAATGGCCCATCATCAGGCCGCCCAGCAGAATGCAGCCGAAAATGGAATTCACAATGGTCGGCTTTAACTTGATGAAAGTTTCATCGGCGAGATAAAGGGTCAACCCGCCAAAGACGAGAACAAACACCCCCGTCACCAACGGCATCATCGGTATCTTGCGCATCACCAGCCAGGAGACAGACAGCGCAACGACGGTAGCGGCCATAAAGGCGGCGGTTGCCGGAAATATTCCAAACTTAGCGTTCACCAGGAAGAAAACCACCAGCGGGCCCATTTCGGTGACAAGTTTGAACGCTTGTTTCATTGTTCTCTTCCGCAGTGCCGTGTTCGAATCAACTAAGCCCGTTTGACAGACGGTTTATGCGACTATTCGTTTTCATCCAACCCCGCAATGGCGCGGGCAAATTCCTGGGCATCGAAAGGCTGAAGGTCCTCAACCTGCTCGCCCACACCGATAGCATGGATTGGCAAGCCGAATTTTTCCGCTATCGCAACAAGAATGCCGCCGCGCGC
>JBPCVY010000164.1:0-2841 GCA_051010055.1 Hyphomicrobiales bacterium
AAGACTGCGCGATTATCGCCGAAATCTCCGGCCGGGTTGAGTTTGGCCGTGACTACAAGAACAAGCGGCGCATTCGCATTGTTCCGGAAGATGAGAGCATGGAGCCTTCGGAATATCTCATCCCGAAAGGCAAGCACTTGCCGGTTCAGGAAGGCGACTTCATTGAAAAGGGTGAGTATCTGCTTGATGGCCACCCGGCGCCGCACGACATTCTTGCCATTAACGGTGTCGAGGAGCTGGCTCAGTATCTCGTGAACGAGATTCAGGAAGTCTACCGCCTGCAAGGAGTGGGCATTAACGACAAGCACATTGAAGTTATTGTCCGCCAGATGCTGCAGAAGGTCGAAATCGAGGAAATTGGCGATTCACGGTTCCTGGTGGGCGAGCAGGTTGACCGCATTGAATTCCGTGAAGAGAACGAACGCCTTGAAGCCGACGGCAAGGAACTTGCAAAGGGTTCCCCGGTTCTGCTTGGTATTACCAAGGCATCGCTGCAGACCCGCTCGTTCATCTCAGCGGCCTCGTTCCAGGAAACCACCCGCGTTCTCACCGAAGCTTCGGTGAACGGTAAGGTGGATACACTTGAAGGCCTCAAAGAAAACGTCATCGTTGGCCGGCTCATACCAGCTGGTACCGGCGGCATGCTCACACGCTTTAAGGCAGTTGCCGACAAGCGCGATGGCCTCATCATCGATGAGCGTGAAAAGATGGCTGCAGCTGAAGCGCTTCCAGCACCTGATGCTGACGTGGCCGAAGAGGCAGAGGTTCCCGCCGAATAAGCGCGACCCACATAGTTCAAAGATTGTGCCGCCGGGTCTTTCTGCATCCGGCGGTTTTCTTTTTGGTCATTGCGCCGGTTGCATCATCGCAAAGCCTGCACCGGTTGAATCGCGCACGACCGCCATGGTGCCGACATTGGGAATTTCAAATGGTCCGCGGAACACTTTTCCGCCGGCTTTCTTATTGGCGGCGTGTCCGCCGGCTTTCTTATTGGCGGCGTGGGATGCTTCAATATCCTCGACGGCAAAATATGTGAACCAATGTGATGGCATGCCGTCAAAATCTGGTGAGCGCAGGGTAAAAATCCCGGCCACCGGTTCGCCGTTTTTCTTGGCCAGCCAATATGATGGCTCCCCTGTCTTTCCCGGCATCTCTTCGAATTCACATTCGAAGACTTTCGAATAATAGTCTTTCGCCGGTTCCGCGTCCCAGGTGTTGAGTTCGTTCCAATACACTTTCCCATGCATCTCTCGGTTCCTCCTCCCGAAAAAATTCCAGTTTCCTATAGTTCTACCCGCATCAAATGGCATGAATATGCAGCGTTCGCGACTCAGCGATTCCGAGGGTGGAATCAAACCCGTCCCAAGCGGGGTTTCTCGTGAGCCAAACACCCGGAAAAATTGGCCAATAAGCCAGCAAAACCGCGATTTCGCACCTGCGAACTTTTGTGTTAGATGGGGGTTGACGGAGGGGCAAGAGAACACTATGTTCCGCTCGTCTTTCGGATAGCAGGCTGTAAGCACTTAAAAATGCTTAGACGCTGTTGGAAAGCTAGCAAAAATAGAATTTGAAACATGACCGGCGGATACGCCCGTTCGGTCCTCTGTATTTGCGGATATTCTGCCGGTTGTGAAGGGCAGGGCATCCGGTGAACGCGTTGGGCGGCACGTTTTTTGATAAACGTCGGCCCGGCGAGGATTTGGTGCAATCCGGCGATGCCGGAAGAGAAAAGGTTGAGAAGGCGAAAATATGCCGACAATCAATCAGTTAGTCCGCAAACCGCGGGAAATGCCGGTGAAGCGGAACAAGGTTCCGGCAATGGAAGCGTGCCCGCAAAAGCGCGGCGTATGCACACGTGTTTACACCACCACGCCTAAGAAGCCGAACTCCGCGCTGCGGAAGGTGGCTCGTGTGCGGTTGACCAATGGATTTGAGGTCACCTCATACATTCCAGGTGAGGGTCATAACCTTCAGGAGCACTCTGTTGTGATGATCCGTGGCGGCCGCGTGAAAGACCTTCCAGGTGTGCGCTACCACATTATTCGCGGCGTGCTCGACACCCAGGGTGTAAGCAACCGCCGCCAGCGCCGTTCCAAATACGGTGCGAAAAGACCGAAGTAGGCCAATGGCCAGAATCCCGGAACCAAGCAACAAGCTTTTCCGGGATTTGTTTTGAACAAAACGATTAGTGAAGCAGAACGGAAACTGAAACATGTCACGTCGTCACCGCGCAGAAAAACGTGTCATCAACCCGGACCCAAAGTTCGGCGACATTGTGCTGTCGAAATTCATGAACAACCTCATGATCGACGGCAAGAAGTCGCGTGCAGAGCACATTGTGTACGGTGCGCTTGAGCAGATCGAGGAAAAGGCAAAACAGGACCCTGTAGCCGTTTTCCATCAGGCGCTTGAAAATGTATCGCCGGCTGTTGAGGTGCGCTCGCGCCGTGTTGGTGGCGCCACGTATCAGGTGCCGGTTGAAGTGCGCCCGGACCGCCGCCAGGCTCTGGCTATCCGCTGGATCATAACAGCTGCCCGCGGCCGCAACGAAAACACCATGGTCGACCGTTTGAGCGGCGAGCTGCTTGATGCTGCAAACAGCCGCGGCACGGCCGTTAAGAAGCGTGAAGACACGCACCGGATGGCGGAAGCCAACCGCGCATTCTCACATTACCGCTGGTAAACGGCGCTAAAGGAAACGTGAAAATGGCACGCACTCACAAAATTGAAGATTACCGTAACTTCGGTATCATGGCCCACATCGATGCGGGCAAGACCACAGCTACCGAACGCATTCTTTACTACACCGGCAAAAGCCACAAAATCGGTGAAGTCCACGAT
>JBPCVY010000165.1:0-5297 GCA_051010055.1 Hyphomicrobiales bacterium
TCATGATTGACGTCCTGCCCTTTTGGGGCATCCGAATGATTTCGGTGGTACTTGTCGTCTTCAGCGCGGTCGCATTCCTGCTTTCAGCTTGGCGTCACGCACATCTGAAGGTAGGTGAAGGCACAGAGGATGTGCCGCGCATTCCGGCCAATGCGGTTGCGCTGGTGAGCGTTATGCTTGCCCTGTGTTCGGCTCTTGCGTTTCTTGGTTTGTGGCTCGTGCCAGGTTAATGCCGTCAGCTGCGGATCCTGCCGTAAGATGAAATAAGCTGAATTTGTTCTTTTCCAATGCGTCAAAAAATATAGGATTGAGTTCGACACAGACTACACTCGGAAATTACCCAAACCATACTGGTGAACGCCATGATGACGTTGCTTTTCTTGTTGGTGTTTATTGCGATTTACCTCGCCATGCGCAACAAGCGCAAAGAAGCCCTCATGGTGTTTGCAGCAGCCTTCGTGTTGAGCCTGTTCTGGTTCAACCACCATGTTGGCCAGCACCTTACGATAGTTTTGTAGGGGCTGAACCATGGATGCTCACCTGTCGCGCACTCTCAATTCCCTGGGCCTGTTGGCCGTTAGCACGCTGCTTGCCTTCGGTTTCTTTTTCCAACTTGCGTGGGGTGAACTGCCCTGCCCGCTTTGCCTGTTGCAAAGAGTTGGTTTTGTGATGGTCGGGTTTGGCCTGGCCCTTAACGTGATTTATGGGCCGCGCCCCAGCCACTACGCCGTGATGGCGCTGAGCGCATTGTTTGGAGGCTCTGTAGCCGTACGCCAGATACTTCTGCACATTGTCCCTGGCACCGGCACCTATGGCTCACCCGTTCTGGGGCTTCATTACTACACCTGGGCAGCTTTTCTGTTCTTTGCCATCCTATTGGGCACTGCGGTCATGATGCTTTTCGACAAGCAGTTTGAAAAGCGTCCGGCGGGTGCGGCTAACGCCTCCCCGGAGCTTTATGGCGGCAGCGTATTTGGCCGCAGTTGCGTTGTCATTTTGCTTGTTGTGGTGGGCGCAAACGCCCTTTCCACCTTCCTGGAATGCGGACCGCTGGTTTGCGCCGACAACCCTGTGAAATATGAATTGCTGAATTGGAATTAGACAAACCTTGAAGGGGACTGGTCTTGAAAGGCGTTTGTTTGCAATGTGGGCGGGGTGCCAGCGATGGAACTTGACCCCCTATTGCTATCGCGCATTCAATTTGCCTTCTGTGTGTCATTTCACATTATCTTCCCTTCCTTCACCATTGGACTTGCCGCCTGGCTGGCAATTCTGGACGGGCTTTCATGGCGCACCGGCAATCCGGTTTACCGCCGGCTGTTTACGTTCTGGTTGCGCATATTCGGTGTTTCGTTCGCACTGGGGGCGGTTTCTGGAATTGTCCTTGCTTTCCAGTTCGGCACCAACTGGAGCGTGCTGGCTGACAAGGGTGGCGCCATTCAAGGCCCCCTTCTGGGCTATGAGGCCTTCACAGCATTTGTGCTGGAGGCGACCTTTCTCGGTGTTGTTCTTCTCGGGCGCGGCAAGGTGCCTCCCTGGGCCTACTTCGTCAGCTGCTGCATGGTTGCGCTCGGCACCACGTTTTCAGCTTTCTGGATCATGGTAAACAACACCTGGATGCAAATTCCCGTAGCTTATGCAGAGGAAGCCGGGAAGTTCGTCCCGGTCGATTGGACCGAAATCTTGTTCGGCGGGGTTGTGCTTATCCGCATCGCCCACATGCTTCTTGCCGCTTATTTGACCACGGCCTTTTGCGTGGCTGCCGCCGGCGCCTGGTATATGCTTCGCACGGCGTTCTTGCCGGAAGCGCGCATCATGCTGAAATCCGGATTGCTCATTGGATTTTTGCTGATCCCCGTTCAACTCTATCTTGGGCACCTGAGCGGTGAATACACGGCCCTCCACCAACCATCCAAATTCACCGCAATCGAAGGCCGCTGGAAAACCGAGAAACCCGCAAAGCTCATTTTGTTCGCACTGCCTGATGAGGATGCAGAGAGGAACAGGTTTGAGATTTCAATCCCGAAAATCGGAAGCTTGGTGGATACGGGAACCGTTACGTCAAGTGAGCCAGGAATTGAAACCATACCCCGCGACCTTCGTCCACCCATTTGGGCGCCGTTCTTCGGGTTCCGCATCATGGTGGGCATGGGGCTTCTCATGCTGGCGATTTCATGGGTTGGCATGTTTGAGTGGTGGCGCGGAAAACTTGAAACGGCAGATTGGTTCTTATGGCCAACTGTTTTGACTTTTCCGGCGGGGTTTATTGCCGTGCTGAGTGGCTGGTTTGTGGCTGAAATCGGCCGTCAGCCATGGGTAATATTCGGTGTGCTCAAAACTGCGGACGCCCTCACGCCGGGCCTCACCGGCGCCCAGGTGCTTACGACCTTGATTGCGTACGTGACCGTCTACAGCGTCATTTTCACATCCGGCACAATCTTCATATTCAGACTGATCAAAAAGGGTCCCGCACTGGATGAAAGTTCGCACAATACCCTTGCTGTTACTTCCAAGCGCCCGATTGCCGTTTCCGGCGCGAACCCGGGCGCACGTGTAACAATTACATCGGAACCGGAGGCGCGCAGATGATTGAAGAAGCGCCCCTTCAGGTGTTCTGGGCTGCCGTCTTGGGCTTTTCCGTATTGATCTATCTTGTTTTGGATGGGTTCGACCTGGGCGTAGGCGCGCTGTTCGGGATGACAAGTGATGAAACGTTCAAACGCAAGATGCTCGATACAATAGCCCCGGTGTGGGATGGCAACGAAACTTGGCTGATAATCGTCGGGGCATCTCTCTACGGAGCATTTCCTGTGGTGTATGCCATCTTGCTGCCAGCGCTCTATTTACCGGTGGGCTTGATGCTGATTGCGCTCATCCTGCGCGGCGTCACTTTCGAATTCCGCTACAAAACGCTGAAGCACAGGCAATATCTGGACACAGCGTTCTTCGCTGGCTCGCTGATTGTTTCATTTGTGCTTGGTGCAGCAGTTGGCGCTATTTCTCAGGAAATAGCCATTGAAAACGGCGCATATTCTGGCGGGGCATTTGATTGGCTCACATTCTTCACCGCAGCATGCGGCCTGGGAATGGTGTGCGGCCACCTGCTTTTGGGTGCTTCCTGGGTTATTCTGAAAACCGATGGCCCGTTGCGTGACTGGGCCTATGAACGGGTGCCGATTGTTTTGTCGGCGGCAGTGCTTTTCCTCGCAATTGTTCATACTGCAGTGTTTTATCAGCACAAGGACATTGCGGCAGCCTATACGCAACACCCGGTTACATTGGCTTCATCATTTTTCGCCTTGGGCGCGGCCTTTTTGGTGTTCATAGGCTACAAACGCCGGGTCGACTGGATGCCATTTGCATTTTCCAGCGCAATGTTCGTTTTTGCCTTTTGCGCTGCAGCCTTCACCTTCTGGCCATTTATTTTGCCATTTTCGCTCACCATCGAACAAGCCGCAGCGCCCCATGCATCGTTGCAGTTCATGTTCTATGGTGCAGGGTTGGTAGCGCTACCCGTTACTCTCATCTACACCGCCGCGGTTTTCTGGATTTTCCGGGGCAAAATTACCGACGACACCAGCTACGATTTGTGACGAAACACAATGAACGTGGAGAACAACGCTATGAGACAGGTTCAAATTCGTATTGTTTTGTTTGTTGCCGTGGTTGCCGCCGTATTGCTTATGCCGCAGCACGGATTTGCTCTTACCTGCCCTGAGCCTCAAGAAAACGCCACAGCCGGTGTTTTGAAAGAAACCAGCGAAGATATTGAAAAACTCTCCTTGCAACTGCAAGGCGGCGCTGCCGGAAATGAGGTGAATGAGATTATCTTCAACCTCAAAAAGAAATACCCCGGTGCAACTTCAGCCGAAGTGGTCAACTACATGATTACCGCCTATTGCCCTGTCCTTGCCGTGAACAAGGATTTAACCGAAGAGCAGGTCCGTGCGAGGTTGGATGAGTTTGCCAAGCAGGTGCGCAAGATTTACGCGAACTAAGCGATGACGATGCGCCGGCCAGATTGGAGAAAAACCGCCAGGATTTGGGTTCCAGCCTTTCTTGTTCTGGTCATATTTACCCTCGCTCTCATTGCCATCCATCACATGCTGGCAACGGTGAAGTTCGAAGATGTGGTGGCCGAATTCCGTTCTATTTCACTTTTAGCGGTCGCGCTTGCAGTTCTGGCGACCATTCTCGGCTATCTCTCGATGGTCGGATATGACTGGACAGCGTTGCGTTTTATTGGCCGTGAGGTGCCACTGCCATCCGTGGTGATTGGCTCGTTCACCGGTTACGCATTGGGCAACACAATCGGCCTTTCGGTTGTATCAGAGGGCCTCGCAAGATACAGAGTGTACAGCGCATACGGCCTTGATGGCGCAGATGTTGCGATTGTATCGGCGATTTCAGCCGCATCATTGGGAACCGGCGTCATGCTGGTGGGCCTTGGCGGTCTCATTATCGACCCAGATGCGGTGCAAGCGGTTGTAGGAATTGACCGGGCGGTCATCAGATGGCTAGCAGTTGCGGCCTTGCTTGGCGCCTTTGCCGCCGCAGTCTGGATTGCAACGCGCGGCCGGGACATTGAAATTGCCGGCCACCAAATTCCGCTACCGAAAGCCAACTTGCTCGGCCCCCAACTCATTTGCGCAATTCTTGATGTGGTTTTTGCCGGTGCAGCTCTCTACATCCTGCTGCCGGATGGCGTTGCGGTAGCTTTTCCTGTCTTTTTGGTTGTCTATGCGGTTGCGGTGGTGGCTGCTGCATTGAGTCATGTGCCAGGCGGCGTGGGCGTTTTTGAAATGGTTATTATCGGCGCGCTGTCTGAAAGCCTTCCCCTTGACGCAATCGCTTCTGCCCTCATTGCCTACCGCATAATCTATTATCTCGTGCCCTTCGCGTTTGCCCTTTTGATTATCGCGGGACATGAGGCCATTATCCGCCGGCAGAAACTTGCAGGTGCGCTCTCAGGTGGCAAACGCACAGCTGATAGCGTGCTGACAGCACTCGGTCCGCTGGTGCCCTCCGCGCTTGCCGCAATGGTTTTCCTCGCCGGCCTTTTGCTCATCCTGGCAGGAATATTGCCGGTGCCCGCTGTTGCAACAGACGCAGCCAATGTGGTTTTGCAACTTGTCTCCATCGAAGTCTCCACACTGGCGGCCGGAATAACCGGAATGGCGCTTATCATCGTTGCGTTCGCGGTACGTCGGAAATTACGCCCCGCCTACATAATATCGCTGGTGTTGCTGCTCTGCGGTGCTGCATCCATAGTCATTCAGCGCGGGGTGGTATGGCCG
>JBPCVY010000166.1:0-25687 GCA_051010055.1 Hyphomicrobiales bacterium
TTTTTCGCCTACGGGCTCGGCAATGCCATGTCCTTCCCCATGGCCGCCGGGGCAACAACTGTGCTGTTTGAAGGGCGGCCCACGCCCCAATCTGTGATTGACATTTTGAAAGAACACAATCCAACGCTGTTTTTCGGTGTGCCCACATTATATGCAGCCATGCTGAGCGATCCTTCGGTCGCATCCGAGCCCGGCTCGGACAAACTACGCCTATGCGTATCAGCCGGTGAGGCGTTGCCTGAGGATGTCGGGCTTGCCTGGAAGAAGAAATTCGGCGTCGACATTCTGGACGGAATAGGTTCGACAGAGCTCTTGCATATTTTTATGTCCAACCGGCCAGGCGATGTGCGTTATGGCAGCACCGGCAAACCGGTTCCAGGCTATGAGGCAAGGCTGGCAGACGAAGTCGGCCTGGATCCTGGCGATAATGAAATTGGCGAACTTGTCATTCGCGGGCTTTCAGCTGCCACCGGATACTGGAACCAGCGCGAGAAATCGCGCACCACATTCGAGGGCGAATGGACGCGCACCGGTGACAAATATATACGCGATGAAGAGGGCTATTATTATTACTGCGGGCGCACGGACGATATGTTCAAGGTTTCAGGTATTTGGGTGTCGCCCTTTGAGGTGGAATCAGCCCTTGTCAGCCACGAGGCCGTTATTGAGGCAGCGGTTGTTCCTTCGGAAGATGATGAAGGGCTCACCAAGCCCAAGGCCTTTATCGTTCTAAAGGAAGGCGCCGATGAGAATGGGCTGTTCGACATTCTCAAAGAGCACGTCAAATCGGAAATCGGGAACTGGAAATATCCGCGCTGGATTGAGTTCCGTGATGATTTGCCGAAGACGGCAACCGGCAAGATCCAGCGCTTTAAGCTGCGCGAGTAGTTGTTGAACGCGATGGGCTTTCTTTCCCTTCCACAAGGTGAAATCGAGTTCGGATTTTGGGGCGAGCAGCACGATGAAGCCCCGACGCTCATACTGTTGCATGAGGGGCTTGGCTCGCTGGCGATGTGGCGGGATTTTCCTGAAAAATTGAACCAGGCAACCAGGTGCCGGGTTTTCGCCTTTTCCCGCTTTGGCTATGGAAAATCAACAAGTGTGCCCTTGCCGCGCCCGCTGGACTACATGGAGCAGGAAGGTGAAATCGTTTTGCCGCTCATCATAGATGCAGCTGGCATTGAGAGTTTTATTCTGTTTGGCCACAGCGATGGCGCCTCAATTTCTGCTGTTTATGCCGGCCACCATAGTGACCCGAGATGCAAGGGCGTTATTCTCATGGCCCCGCATTTTTTCACTGAGGCCGTTGGCCAGGAGAGCATAGCGCGCGCCAAGCTTGCCTATGAAACAACTGATTTGCGCGAGCGGCTTTCGCGCTATCATGATGATGTGGATACCGCATTTTGGGGTTGGAATGGCGCCTGGCTCGACCCCGGTTTTGAGAGCTGGAACATCAAGCGCTACTTGCCGGTGATAAAAGTGCCCGTGCTGATCATCCAGGGCGAGGATGATGAATACGGCACCGGGAGGCAGCTCACTGCGGCGCAAAATGAGTGCATCGTTCCGGTGGAAATTGCGCTTTTGCCGGGCTGTGGCCACAGCCCCCATAAAGACAGCCTGAGAGAAACGCTAAAGCAGGTCAGTCAATTCGTGGAAGTGATTTGCTAGAGCGCGGGCTTTCTTGCAAACACTTCACCTGCAATTTCTGCAAGCTCGCCCAGGCAATCCCGCTCGCTGCGCCCGGTGGTATCAAGCACATGATCGGCCTTGCTGTATGCGCCCTCGCGTTCCGCCAAAAGGGCCTTGAGATCGGACATGGCCGAAGAGCGTCCAGACATTGGCCTCAAATCATTTTGGTCAATAACCCTCTGCATATGCTCCTCTGCAGAAGCCTTCACCCAAACGGTGGTGAAATGCTGGCGCACGAGATCGTAGGTTTCCTCATCGGCCACAACGCCGCCGCTGGTTTCCAGAATAACAATCTCGGTTTCGTCGATAAGCTTTTTCAATGCCTCAAATTCTAGGCGGCGGAAGCCGTTTTGCCCAACCAGCTCCATGAGTTCGGCAAGGGTCATGCCCGCATCATTTGTTGCAAGAGCGGTCAGCCTGCAGAATGGCACGCTGGAAAGGTTGGAAAGGCCTTGTCCAAGTGTGCTCTTTCCCGCGCCCCTGAGGCCGACAAGGGCAATGCCAATGGGCGTTTTTTCGGCCTTGGAGAAATGGTTGGAGAGAATATTGAACGCTCTTTCCCGCTCCTCGGCATTCAGCGTGCCAATAAGCCGGTTAAGTGGTTCGTGCGCGCTTGCGCCGTTGCCGCCGGGTAAAACATTTGTGATTGGAACACCTAACTCACCGACAATGCGGCTCAACACATTGAGCGAAACATTGGCTTGGCCGTTTTCGAGCTGGCCAATGTAGCGTTCGGAAACGGTTGTTTTTTCAGCAAGTTGTTTGCGGGTCAGGGCATTTTCCTGGCGCAGGCATTTCACCTTACGGCCAACCTGCATGCCCAGCATTCTATCTGGAAAATGTGCGATCACGGCCATTGGGGTATGTCCCTTGCATTGACGTTATATTTCCTATATTTTGCACATTTAGCAGATTTAGGCAATATAATTCCAAAATGCGATTGGACCCCAGCGATGCGCATAGACTTTCAGACCGATCCATCACGCTATAAGCATTGGAAGATCAAAACCGAGGGTGAATTGGCGACGCTCTTTATCGACGTGGACGAGGATGCCGGTTTGTTCGATGGCTACGAGCTGAAACTGAATTCATACGATTTGGGTGTTGATATCGAACTCAACGACGCCGTACAGCGGCTGCGGTTTGAACACCCTGAGGTAAAGACAGTTGTTCTCCGCTCTGCGAAAGACAGGGTGTTTTGCGCCGGCGCGAATATCCGCATGCTGGCGGGCTCTGAGCACAGCCACAAGGTGAACTTTTGCAAGTTCACCAATGAAACCCGAAACGCTATGGAAGATGCAAGCACCCATTCTGGTCAGAAGTATCTCTGCGTCATCAACGGCACTGCAGCCGGCGGTGGTTATGAGCTGGCGTTGGCCACCGATAAAATCATCATGACCGATGATGGCTCAGCTGCCGTATCCCTTCCCGAACTGCCGTTGCTTGCAGTGCTTCCCGGAACCGGCGGGCTTACCCGCGTTACAGATAAGAGAAAAGTGCGCCGCGACCATGCTGATGTGTTTTGCACTGTTGAGGAAGGCGTGAAAGGCATCCGCGCGGTCGACTGGCGCCTTGTCGATGAAGTTGTGCGCAATTCTGAACTGGAAGAGCGTGTTGGCGCGGTGGCCAAGGAAATGGCAGCATCATCAGCGCGCGCAGGAAACGGGGCCGGTATTACCCTTGGACCGTTAAAGCGCGAGTATGGCGATGATCATGTGGCATATTCCCACGTTGAGCTGGAAATTGAGCGTGATGATCGCATCGCGACCTTGACCATTACCTCACCTAAGGACGATGCCCCGCCATCGGTTGCAGATGCCCATGGGCTGGGTGATCAGTTTTGGCCACTCCTGGTTGCCCGTGAGCTTGATGATGCAATCTTGCATTTGCGCAACAATGAACTTGATGTGGCGGTCATCCAATTGCGCACAATCGGCGATCCGAAAGCGGTGCTTGCTCATGATGGGTTCCTCGAAGAAAACAGCGAGCACTGGTTCATCAATGAAATCATCCACTATTGGAAGCGGGTGCTGAAACGGGTTGATCTTACCTCGCGCAGCTTGTTCGCATTGATTGAACCTGGCAGCTGTTTTGCCGGCACGCTTGCGGAGCTCATTTTTGCCTGCGATAGATCTTATATGCTTATCGGCCAGTTCGAGGGTGACAACCGGCAAGAAGCAACCCTTCATCTCAGTTCCATGAACTTTGGTCCCTATCCCATGCCGAACGGTATCACTCGGCTGGAGACCCGTTTTCTCGGAGAGCCGGATAGTGTTGAGGCAGTGCGCGGTGAAATCGGCAACGCGATTACTGCCGAAGATGCCGAAGATCTCGGACTGGTGACCTTTGCCTATGATGATATCGATTGGGATGATGAAGTGCGCCTTGCTTTGGAAGAGCGGGCGAGCTTTTCACCCGATGCCCTGACCGGCATGGAGGCGAATTTGCGCTTTGCCGGTCCGGAAACTATGGAAACAAAGATTTTCGGCCGCCTCACCGCCTGGCAAAACTGGATTTTCCAACGGTCAAACGCGGCCGGGCCAGATGGCGCGCTGCGACGCTACGGTACCGGGCAACGCCCGGATTTTGATTTCAATCGCGTATAACGGGAGAGCGCAAATGAGTGCCTTGGAAGTCAACTACGACACGTCGATTCCCAACAATGTGAGCCTTGGTGACGACCGCAAGGTGCTGAAAGCGCTTGAGCGCTGGCACCCGGGTTATCTTAACTGGTGGCAGGATATGGGCCCTGACGGATTTCAGGAATCGCTTGTCTATTTGCGCACCGCGGTAAGCGTTGATCTCGATGGGTGGGCAAAATTCGGTTATGTAAAAATGCCAGAATACCGCTGGGGCGTCTTGCTGGCGCCGGCGGAAGAAGACCGCAAAATCCCGTTTGGCGACCATCTCGGCGAACCGGCCTGGCAGGAAGTACCCGGTGAGTACCGCTCCATGATGCGCCGGTTAATTGTGGTTCAGGGCGATACCGAACCAGCCTCGGTTGAGCAGCAGCGCTACCTGGGCAAGACAGCGCCTTCCCTCTACGACATGCGCAACCTCTTCCAGGTGAATGTAGAAGAAGGGCGCCACCTCTGGGCAATGGTGTATCTGCTGCAGAAATATTTTGGCCGGGATGGACGCGAAGAGGCAAACGAGCTGTTGCGCCGGCAATCTGGCTCGCTTGATTCCCCGCGTATGCTGGGTGCCTTTAATGAAGAAACCCCTGACTGGGTTTCCTTCTACATGTTCACGTTCTTCACAGACCGTGACGGCAAAATGCAGCTTGAGAGCCTGGCCCAATCAGGCTTCGACCCGCTGTCTCGCACATGCCGGTTCATGCTGACGGAAGAAGCCCATCATATGTTTGTTGGTGAAAGTGGCATCATGCGCATCATCCGCCGCACAGCAGAAGCCATGAAAGAGGCGGGAATCGCCGATCCGACGGATGTGGAAAAAGTTCGCGCGCTTGGCGTCATCGACCTGCCAACCCTGCAGAAGAAAATCAATCTACATTATTCCTTGACCGTCGACTTGTTCGGTTCGGAAATTTCAACCAACGCGGCCAACTACTTCACGTCAGGCCTTAAGGGCCGGTTCAAGGAAACCCGTATCGATGATGATCACCAGCTCAAATCGGCCATTTATCCGGTTTTGAAACAATCAAATGGTGGCTTCGCCATGTCGGACGAACCGGCACTGGTGGCGCTGAATGCGCGCCTGCGGGACGATTACAGCGAAAATGTTCAGTCCTGCATGGACCGCTGGAACAAGACCCTTGAAAAATTGGACATGGACTATCAGTTCAAGCTGCCGCATCTGGCTTTTAACAGGGCGGTCGGTCACTTCTCCGACATTTTTGCCTCGCCGGAAGGTGAAATCATATCCAGGGAAGAATGGGAAGCGCGGCGCGATGAATGGCTGCCTTCCACCGACGATATGGAACACATCTATTCGCTAATGAAGCCGCAGTATGAAACAGGAAAGTATGCGGGCTGGATTGCGCCGCCGCGGGTGGGCATCGACAATAAGCCGGGCGATTTCGAATACGTCCGCCTGGCATAATCCACAGGAGGAATTGCCCTAAGTCATTTGCTGACATGGGGCAATTTCTGTGGCATCTATCCCCCATGAAGGGGGAACCTGCAAATACTCATCACAAGCGCGAGGTCGTTGCGGCCTGGGCGGTGCATGCGTTTACCGCATCTGGCGCTGTGCTTGGGTTTTTGGCGCTTGTCGCAATTCTTGAAGGCGACAAGATCGCCGCGTTCATGTGGCTTGGGCTGGCGCTGTTTGTGGACGCCATTGATGGCACTATTGCCCGGCGCATTGGCGTTACCGAGATTACCCCGCGGTTCGACGGCGCAACCTTGGATAATGTGATCGACTATTTCACTTATGTGGTCGTGCCGGCATTGATGGTTTACTGGTTTGGCGTTGTTCCGCCCGGTTGGGAAGTGCCTGCGGCAGCCACCATTATGGCGGTTTCGTGCTACACGTTCGCCAATCTGGATATGAAAACGTCCGACTACTATTTCTCAGGGTTTCCAGCCTTGTGGAATGTGGTCGTGCTCTATTTGCATGTTTTGCAACTCAACCCGTGGACCAATCTTGTGGTGATTGGTATTTGTGCGGTGCTGACCTTTATTCCCATAAAGTTCGTCCACCCGCTAAGGGTCCGCAAGCTGCGTAATATCACGGTGCCGGTGACGTTCCTGTGGGCGGCAACATCGTTGCGGCTGGTGCTCATACACCCGGACGTTACCAAGGCCAAAGAGGCCTCACCGCTTGTTTTTTGGATGTGGGTCGCGGCCTCGGTCTATTTCGCAATAATTTGTATCTGGCGCTCTATTCACCCTGAGCCTGAGGAAGACGGCCCTGAAGCTGCCTCCTCTTTGTAGGCGCGCTTTAACTAGTGTGACATAAGCACCGGAACGGTCATCTGGCTGAGGATTTGCCGGGTGGCGCCGCCGAAAACCAGTTCGCGGGTGCGCGAATGACCATAACCGCCCATCACCAGCAAGTCTGATCCGAAATCCGATATCCGCGCCAGAAGTTCGTCAGCCACGGAGATGTCACGGGCGACCGAACCTTCCGCCTGCACCTTTACGCCATGGCGGGCAAGGGTTGCTGCAAGTTCAGCGCCGGGCAGATTAATCTCTTCATCTTCATCTGCCGCATTCACCCAGTGAACTCGCACATGGCTCGCGCCTTCCAAAAGGGGAAGAGCATCGAAAACGCTGCGGGCGGCTTCCCGGCGGGCATTCCAGGCCACCAGAACATTATCGCCGATAGTTTCGAAGGTTCCCGCATAAGGAACAAACAGAACCGGACGTCCGCTTTCCAGTAGCACACGTTCGCGCAGTTCACGCGCGCTTGAGCCATCGCGCTCATCATCGGTTTGTCCAAGGATAATAAGATCGGCCATATGCCCATGCTCGATAACCGGAAGGCTGTCGGCCTGACCCGCTGCTTCAAGAATGCGAAATTCTGAGGAAATTCCTTCCGCCGACATAGTCTTATCGAAGAATTTCTCGATGTGCTCGCCGGCCCTGAGGCATGTGTTGCGATGCACCTCCAGTACTTCTGCGGGAATGTAAAAACCGAAAGAAGGCGTGACATCGATACCGGGAACTACAAACAGACCAATCACATGGGCTTCATGTTTGCGCGCCAGTTCGGTGGCGGCCTGCAGAATGTTTGGCGCGCGGTCTTCATCGTCAAGGTATACCGCGATGGTACGATAAGCCATAAATTCCTCCTGCTTTTCTTTTCTCTATGGACTGATGGATTGGATATATCCCAGCAAATCGGTGATCTGTTTGGGTTGGAAACGAAACTCCGGCATGTCCGCATGGCCGGTGACAATGCCTTCAGCAAAGGCTTCATCCAGCACATCAAGCGGCCATTTTGAAGCCAGGGTGCGCAATGGCGGGGCCGCCGGCAGAGCACTTTCATCGTCCCTGCCGATGGCGTGGCAGCGGGCACACTGCGTTTCGGCAATTTGCTTGCCAGCTGCAATGTCAGGCTCAGCTCCGGCCTGTGGCGTAAAAACCGGCAAGACAATGAACGCGGTAAGCATTGCTGCGCAATGAAGAGTGGTCTTTAACATGGTGAGATACTAGCCGGGTTGTTGAAGGGAAGGTTTGATGCAAGTCAATGCAACATTAGCGCGAAAAGAACATCATGAATATCAAAGTTTAAGTCCGGAGTTTCAATATGTGGAAAGTAATTGCTGCAGCGTTGGTGTGTATTCTGGCCACTAAAGCTTTTGCTGAAGCGGAGGTTTGGGAGAAAGCCCTGACCTCCCAACTGGCGGCGCAGGAAAACTGCGAACTGAGCTATCTGACGAACATCAAGGAAAGCGCAAAAGATGGTGATGTTCAGATTGTCGGCCGGGCCCATTGCGCGGACGGACGCGCTTTTGACATCGAAGGCATGAAGAGTGGCAAATCCTTCGCCTTGCGCAGCTGCAAGGTAAATGCCTGTTAAACCACTTGAGAAGGTGCGAAAAGAGGAACGGTGGCAAATACTATGGCCGCTTTCGCAACCACTCCCACAAGGGGGGGAAGGGGAGTGCATTTACCACCGTTCTGAAGGTTTCATCACACATAGAGCAACCCAGCTTTCCTCTACATGTGTGAACCATGCCTAAAAATAGTGCGAATTCGGGGATTCATCTTTGACGTAAGTCAATGCCGGGCATTTTTTTTGCTTTAGGTGAAAGCAATACTGCCAAGGGGTGAGTAATGCGGGATCGAAGCGGCGATAAACTGGAAGTAGTTATTGAATTTCTTTCTAATCCAGCCACTTACGATGCTTGCCCCGATAGTGTCAGTGTTCACCAAACCCATGGCGCATATGTTTTCCTTGCTGGTGAAGAGGCTTGGAAAATCAAAAAGCCGGTGAAGTTTCCCTATATGGACTTTTCCACCCTGGCAAAGCGCAAACAGGTTTGCCTGCGCGAATTTGCCCTCAACAAACATGCTGCGCCGGAGATTTATCTCGGTGTGGTTCCCATAACCCGGGAAAAGGATGGCGCGCTGGCGTTTGCAGGAGCCGGGGAGGTGGTTGAATGGGCCGTTCACATGCGCCGCTTCCATCAGCAATGCCTGTTGGAAAATATCGTTGCGGAAGGTGAGTGCACCGAAGCGCTGATCGATGATGTTGCGCAAGTCATTGCGGATTATCACGACAAGGCGCCGCGGATAGAAAATGCCGACTATGAAAGCCTCGTCAAAGATATTGTCGATGAACTCTCTGAGGCATTTGACCAATACCAGAAAGAATTGGAAGGACTGTCGGCGCAATCCTTCGAACCACTTGCCCGTGCGCAACTTCAGCAGGCGGCATATTGCCTGAAAATGCGCGCTGAGCGAGGATTTGTGCGCCGGTGCCATGGCGATCTCCATTTGCGCAATATTGTGCTGATCGACGGCAAGCCGGTGCTCTTTGATGCATTGGAGTTCAGCGAAGATTTCGCCACTTCCGATATTCTCTACGACCTGGCGTTCCTTCTGATGGATCTGGATCATCGCGGAGAACGCCCTGCGGCCAATCACCTGCTTAACCGCTACCTTCATATCGCCAACGAGCCGGCCGATCTCTATGGCTTGCGCGCGCTGCCATTGTTCCTTTCCATTCGCGCTGGCATTTTGTCCATGGTGGCGCTTAACCGTCTGGAACAGGTTTCGGAGGCAGATAGCCAAGAGGCGGCAGCGCTGCGAGCTGAGGCGCGCCGCTACTACAAAGGGGCAATCGAATACCTCCAACCAAGCAAGCTTTGCCTGATTGCGGTTGGCGGGTTTTCCGGCACCGGCAAAACCACCATGTCAGTCCGCCTTGCTGGCAATATTGAAGGGGCGATTGGCGCGCTGCATATTCGCAGCGATGTTGAGCGGAAAGCCCTGTTCGATGTGGCAGAAACCGACCGGCTTTCCTCAGAACATTATTCCTCCGAGGTGAGTGAGCAGGTCTACGACGTGCTGTTTCAAAAGGCGCGCATTGCCCTAAAGGCCGGCCAGCCGGTAATTGTAGATGCGGTTTTTTCACGGGCCGAGCACCGGTTGGCGGTCGAACAAGTTGCAAAAGACTTGAGGGCTGAGTTTCTTGGTTTATGGCTCTCAGCTCCGGAAGAAAACTTGATTGGCCGGGTTGAAAGCCGCATTGGCGATGCATCGGATGCAACACCGAAGGTTGTGCACAGCCAAATCAACCAGGGCACGGGCCCCATTTCCTGGCAACCGGTTGATGCAAGCGGCAGCCGGGAGGAAACCTTTAAGAACGCGGTGGGTATTGTGGCGGCAGCTGAAACCTGGGAGCGCTGATGGAGGTAAGCTCTGCTTGTCTCTATGCTGCCGCTTCGATGGTTTTCAGAAGGGTCAGAACTTCGCTCAGGCCGGGGCTGATTTCCGGGCTCGGCGCGCGATGGGCAGGTGCGCCAGGGCGGCGGTAATTGTCAGTTGAGGTTGTGCGGCGGGGCGGCTCGGTGCGGATTGCGTGTCTTGCGGGGGCGGTTTGCATTGTGGTCTCCATCAGCTTGTCAAATTCAGTGATGGCACTATGGCAAACCGGCGCTGAACGCTCTCAGAACGGGCCGTTCATAAAGCGTTCAGGTGTAGAGAAGGTTCTCTTGTCATGAATTAATTCACTATTTCAATGTGTTACGAGTTTATCTGCTATAGGGCACGAACTCTTCTTTCGATGCCACCTTATCGTAAAGAATGCGGGCGACGTGGTTGAACTCCTGGGTCATCCAATACACCCGAGGCCAGCCGGCGGCATCAGCACGGGCGTAAATCTCTTCAATCAGTTTGCGCGCAACGCCGCCACCGCGCACTTTCGGGTCGACGAACAAGTCCTCCAGATAACAATATGGTCCTTCTGCCCATGTTGAGGGATGCAGGATGCAATGGGCAAACCCGACCGCTTTGCCGTCTTCATCTGCGGCAATGATGCAAAACATGTTGGGATTGTCATCCAGCAACCTTTGCCAGGTAAGCTCTGTCACACCATCCGGCAGGGAGTGTTTATAGAAAGTGAGGTAGCCTTGCCAAAGCGGGTTCCACCCGGCGCGGTCATGTGCGCCAGCCGGTCTGATGGTGACATTCATGGGGGGCTCCATTTGTTGAACGGCAAAGAGGGTGTTTGGTGCTTGCGCATTATGGCAGTTGAGGCCAAATAACCAGTGCGGCCAGCACCCGGATTGATTACGGTACAATGAAATGAAACTGATATTCGATAAATTTTCCAACCTTTTTGAAAGGGCAGCGTTTGAAAGCGATGGCGAAGATGAATTGCGCCGCGCAATTGCCGTTCTCATCGTGCATGCCTCAGCCATTGATGGCGATGTGGATGAGCGCGAAATGGTGCGCCGCGATGAAATTCTGAAGAACAAGTTTGACCTGAGCGATAATGAGCTGGCAGAGGTGATTGCCGACGCAACGCGACAAGACAATGAAGCCACGGACCTATACAAATTCACCAGCGTCCTCACCAAGCATCTCGATCAGGATGGGCGCAAGGATGTCATAAAAATGCTTTGGGAGATTGTACTCGCAGACGGCCGTATCGATGCTTATGAATCGAATCTTGTATGGCGGCTTGCCGAACTGATTGGCGTCTCGACAAGAGATCGGGTAAACCTGCGCCAACAGGTTGAGGCCGGCCTTACAGGGCGTGCCGGCGGGTGAATTTCGAGGGGAGAGTTAAATGGCGGATCAAGACGGTCACCCCGTTGCCTTGATTACCGGCGCATCGAGCGGCATTGGCGAGATGCTGGCTTACGAGATTGCAAGCTCGGGCTACACCGTTGTGCTGACGGCCCGTTCTGAATCCGAGCTTAACCGGGTTGCCGGCGTCATGACCGCAAAACTTGACACCACCGCCATTCCCATTGCGGCTGATATTTCCGACCCGGTATCCATTGACGAGCTTCACGATGAATTACGCCGGCGCGGATTGCAGGTGGACGTGCTGGTGAACAATGCTGGGTTCGGGCTGAACGGCGCTGCAACAGATCTCAACCGCGCCCAGCAGTCCAAGATGATTGATTTGAATGTGCGCGGGCTCACGGACATGACCTTGCGGTTTCTACCCTACATGCAGGCACGCGGTTCTGGCGGGGTGATCAACATGGCATCTATGGCAGCCTTTATGCCGGGTCCTTATATGGCCGTCTATTACGCCACCAAGGCATATGTGCTTTCTTTCTCAAAGGCTTTGGCCAGCGAAGTGCAGGGCAGCGGCGTTACAATTTCGGTTGCCTGTCCGGGAGCTGTCGACACAAGCTTTCAGGCGCGCGCCGGCATGGAAGATTCACTGGTTGTCAAAACCACACCAAAACAATCGGCAGAAGAAGTCGCGCAAGCGGTGTGGACCGGGTTCCAGGCAAAGAACCTTGTTGTCGTTCCAGGATTTTCCAACTGGCTTCTTTCTGTTCTGGTGAAGTTCATTCCAAATGGCGTCATATCGCGCATGATCAAACGGTTGCAGGTGCCGGCAGATGTGGACTGACGGGGCGATGTCTGGCGCCCGCCTTGAGGGCAAACGCGCACTCGTGACAGGAGCTGCCCGGGGCATCGGCCGCACCATTGCACATATGTTCGCCCTCCAGGGGGCAGCCGTTGCGGTAAGTGATATCGACAAGGAAGATGCAAAGGGGGCCGCGCAGGAAATCGCCGAAAAGACCGGTTCCAAGGCAATTGCAATACCCCATGACGTCACCAGCCCGAAAAGCTGGAAAAGCGCGGTTGAACAAGCAAAAGCCGGGCTAGGCGGCCTGAATGTGCTTGTCAACAATGCGGGCATTTGCATTCCCGGAACGGTTGAAACCTTAAGTGATGAGGACTGGCAGAAAACAATCGATGTCGACCTTACGTCGGTGTTTTTGGGGTGTAAGGCCGCGATGCCAATTCTGGCGGAGCATGCGCCGGGCGCCATCATCAACATCGCATCCATATCCTCGCTTATCGCAAGTGAGAACCTGGTTGCCTATAACGCGGCCAAGGCCGGGGTTTGGATGATGACCAAATCAGTTGCCCTGCAGGCTGCCCGCAAAGGCTACGATGTTCGGGTAAATTCCATTCATCCCGCCTTTGTTGATACGCGCATGGTCGATGATGTGGTGGGCGGGAATGACCCGGCGGAAAGCCGTGCGAAACTTGGCCGTCAAATTCCGTTGAAACGAATTGGGACCCCGGAAGATGTGGGTTTTGCCGCCATTTATCTGGCCAGTGATGAGAGCAGCTTTGTGACCGCCACTGAGCTTAAACTCGATGGCGGTGTCTCCGCCATGTGAGGAAAGTGCTGGCCGGGGCTTGCCTTCAAAGGCAAGTTGACCCAAATTCCTATATAGCCAGGCGGGAAGGGAAGCAGAAAACACAAGCTATGGTGAAATCAGCAAAGCAAATTCTGATTATCGTGCATCAGGCGCAATCGACCCCGGGAAGGGTCGGCATGGCGCTGCGCAGGCGCGGCTATGAGCTCGATGTCCGCCGGCCATGTATTGGCCATCCCTTGCCGGAAACAACAAAACCATATGATGGTGTGGTGGTTTTCGGCGGTCCCATGAGCGCAAATGACGGCGAAGAGCTTGATTTTATTCGCGAAGAAATTAATTGGCTGGATGTGCCACTTCGCGAAAACACCCCGTTTTTCGGCATATGCCTGGGCGCGCAGCTCTTATGCAAGACGTTGGGCGGAACCGTCTATCTTCACCCTGAGGGAATGGCTGAAGTTGGCTACTACCCCATTTTCCCGACAGAGGCCGGGGCTAGTATCATGGACTGGCCAGGTCACATGTATCAGTGGCACCGGGAAGGTTTTACCTTGCCTGATTCGGCAGAACTGCTGGTTGCGGGCGAGACATTTGAAAATCAGGCTTTCAGCTATGGGGATACAGCCATCGGCGTTCAGTTCCATCCCGAACTGACTTTGGCAATGATGCACCGGTGGACAGTCCTTGGGCGCGAAAGGCTCTCCATGCCGGGCACCCAAAAACCGGATGCCCATTTTGCAGGCCGCCGCCGGTACGATGAGTGTGTCAAAGTCTGGTTGGAAGACTTTCTCGACATCTGGCTTGCCAACAAAGCCTCAACGCGCCAGCAGGCCGCCGAATAGCCACCGCTCAACCTGATTTTTTGCAAAATGCAACTTTTGAAGTTTGCAAATTGCGAAAACTTACGTCTTCTCCTGCACAAAACGCCAATTAACCAGCCAAATCACGCAATTTTCGCATTGGCACGGCGCTTGCTCTGTAAGCATCAGCGCTGAGATTTGGTATTGCGTACTCAGCCAAGTTATGGACCGGGGGGCCTTTTGCCCCCCGTTTCATTTTCTGCAGCCGCGCCTACTGGTTCATGGTGACAAAGCACTTCACTTTAAGGCGCGCCCAATTGCTGGCGACATTCTGGCCCTCAACCTGCAACTGATAGTCGGCCTTAATAGACCTTTGGACGGGAATCCTTTCTTCCACGAATGCACGATAGCCGCCAAGTTGACCGAGGCGGGCATTGGCGGTTCGTATCGGTGACGCCTTACCGTTCTTTTGAACCATCCTGAAATAGACAGGTCCTGACCTTTTGGTTTAAAAGATGCACGGAAAAGTGCGACCGTAGGGCAAATGGGCAGTTTGGATTCCAGGATTTGCAGATGCGCAGCGCTTACCCTTACCGACCGGTTTTGCGGCGCCGGTGTGGGCGTGGTTGATCGTCCGGCACAATCAACCCGCAGGCGTTTCCAGCTTGATTTGATGGGGTGGCCATGAACAACAACCCGGTAGTTCAAATCCTGAGAGATGTTGGTTGCTAAGTCCTGGTGATGGATTGCGAGAATGCCGCCATTGTCGCGAAGCTCCGAATGCGCGGTGATATATGGTGACATCCAGCCATCAGAACGGACAATTCTGAACTTCACAGGCCCAGGCCTGTTTGTGCGCACACGTGTGGTGATCTTGGCCGTATGTGGACAGGTCCTCCGGCCGGCGCCATGAATGATGGTGAGGGCGTCCGTGACGGCGAATGGCCCCTGCGCAGGCTGCGGTTGGCGGTGTGTGCAATTCACCCGCACGCGCGCCCAGTCAGAAGAAACCTGCTGGCCGGCAATTTCGATTTTGTAGTGCCTGTTGGCGCTGCGATCGATATTCAGCTTATGGTCGCGCGAAAAGTGGGCGTGGTCGCGTGGACCTTCTGTTTTCACAGTGTAGTATGGCGTTGCAGCCCCGTTATGGCGTACGAGCCTGTACTTCACCGTGCCGGGCCGGTTGGCGTAAATCCACGCAGTCACTGTTGCCGTCAGCGGGCATGCGCCAGACCGCGCTTTAGGAGTTTCAAGGAAAAGTTCGGTGACCCGCACCGGCTCGGCAGGGCGCAATGCAGCGCACCGCAGGATTACCGGCGCCTGGCCCCAGACCGTTAGCGATCGCGTTTTCCGTTCTCCATTTTCTGCGCGACGCCCGGCAACTGCGCGCAATTTCACCGGAATTTTGATCTTGACAGCATGGTGTGATTGTTCGCTACGGCCCAGCGCCAGCAAATTGTTGCAGCGTGTCAGGAGTTGGTTTGTAGATATGCCCAAAGCGGCCAGAGATGCACGGACAGTATGAACTTCGCGAACGCGCCTTGTGCGTTGGGTCCGGAATCTGGCGAGCTCACCATCTGCTGAACCCGAAAGTGAAGCGGGCGATATGAAGTAGCGCCTGATACGACCTTCCTTCGCGCGAATATCGACCCTGAGGCTCAGATCGATTTCGCGGGTTCTCACATTTGTCCAGCTTTGCCGGTTGTTGGAAGTAACGTGAATGACCGGTGCACTGCCGGTGCCGGAAATAGATGCGGACTCAAGTGTCGGATAACCATCACGGGCAAGGCCGGAAGATGCCAATAATGGGGTGAAAAGGAATGAAATGAGAAAAATTGCGCAAAAATTGGCAGGTCATCAGAAAACAAGCTCAAAAAAGTGATCAAAAAATCTTCTGTGATCATGACGCAAAACTTGCTCTGCAATCAAGAGCGCGCGTTGCCTTTGTTCTCCGTTGTTCAGGCTTTTTCGAATTTTGCAGCCCTTTTCTGTGCGTCAAACTCGGCCCGGCGCCGGGAGATTTCATCAACGCTCAGCAGTTCAATATTGCAGTAATCTTGTTTCCAGCCACTGTCTTTGCTCCACTTTATGGGCGAATTCCAGGTGGTGCGTGGTGCGGCCGCTTCTTCAAGGAGGTTAAGCGCCAATTCCAGGGTTTTAGCCTGTGACGGCAAATCGTGCGGCTTTCCGGCGCTGTTGCCCAGGGGGAAATCCGAGAACAGGAACCTTGCCACACCTGCGCGCTCGGCAATGTCTTTGGCGCAGCCCATCACGACCGCAGGTATGCCGTTTACTTCAAGGTGGCGGGCAGCGAAGGCAGCGCTTTGGTGGCAGACCGGACAGTTTGGCACGATAATCGCGCAATCAGCACCGTCTGCCAGCACAAGCTCCAGCAGCCTCGGGCAATCCACAGTTTGGGTGATGTTGTGGCTGCGGTTTGTGGGCAGGCCGAAAAAGTTTTCACTGACCGCGTCAATGCGTCCCGATGCTTGAGCGCGCTTGAGCTCCTCCAGCGGAAACCAGGTGTTCTTGTCTTGTGCACTGGTGTGGCGCCTGTCATAGGCAATGTGGGATATTCGGACATCCGGATCTCCGGCAGTGGGACTTTTGTACACGTCAAAGAATTTGGCGCTGCCATTGTAGGGCGCGCCCGGGCCTTGTTCACCAAATTCGGGGCGGTAGGGCACAGCGGTGGTCACGAGCGCTACCTTGCATTCGCCAAGCGGCTTGGCAAGCGGGCTGAAGGGAACCTCATCGAACTTTGCCCACCGGTAAGGCGCGCTATAACCAAGCCCTTCATAATAGGCCCGGGTGCGCTGGATGTATGCAATAGGCTCATCTGGCTGCATGCGGCGAGCCTAGCGGAATTTCCATTCGAGTTGAAGATTCCTGCTTTATCGGGTCTGGCGGAAAGGGCCATAAATTTGAATGATTCAAGGCAATTTACATAACTGCAACATAAATAAATGAAGTAACTCCTCTCATCGTTTGATTATGTTTGATTTTTGCTTGCCTTTAATTTTAATTGGCTAGGTGAATTCCCCTCAAATCACGGAAAAAATCATGAAAATCTCGAGTTTACTTGGTTTGTTTGCTGTACTTTTGCTTGCGGGCAGCGTTGCACATGCGCAAGACGCCGGCCCGTTTGCCCTTCACAAGGGCCTCAAAATTGAACGCGCCTATACCAGCCAATTTGGCCCGGATGCAGAAGAAATCAACCGTGTCAGCGCCGTGGCGTCTGACTGGTTCGAAATCGACTATTCGGACACCAGAGGAATTGTCGCAAAGCGCCGGGTGCGCACTATCGACCGCGCCACAGCACCGACTTACTTTATTGGTTTTGCCAAAGGATTGCCGCTTACGGTTGCCGGCACCACTTCGCTCGGGATTTCCTCGCAAGTTATGCTGGAGCTGCGCAAGACCGGTCAGGCACGCCTTGGGCTGATGCACGACACAGGCCTCAACGTGATTGATGGCGTTCTGACCAAAGTGCAAGAATTGCGGATGCCGGTGCTGGTGGAAAACCAGATTGTTGAATTTCCGGCTGTTTACGCCCGCGGGGTCTTCCGCACCGGTAGCCGGCAGGGGCTTGGCGAGTTCTGGATACTCGACAACAAGAACCAGCCGGTGACAATTCAATACAACATTAAATTCAGTTGGGAGCAGCGCGCGCGCACCACCCGCACGGTTCGTGTCACGGCGGGCAATTCGCAACATGGCGCAATGATGCAAACGCTCAGGGCATACAAGGCCTATGACGTTTACGGCATTCATTTTGATTTCGGCAAGGCGACCATCAAATCGCAAACCGCTGACGTGGTTGGCGATATTGCGCGGGCCTTGGAGTTAAACCCCACATGGACACTGCTTTTGGAAGGCCATACCGATTCAATTGGCGGTGCCGCATACAATTTGAAGCTCTCTCAGCAACGCGCCAATTCGGTCAAGAATATGCTGATCAGCAGGTATGGTGTGGACCCAAACCGGTTGCGGACTGAAGGTCGTGGCCTTACCGAGCCGAAAGCCTCGAACGATACGCTTCAGGGTCGGGCGCAGAACCGCCGTGTGGAACTCACCCGCACGGATCGCTAGGTTTAACATCGCGCGTTTGACTTAAGTCATGGTGCGTTGAGTTGATTTCGCTACGTTTGGCCCATCATCAATGATGGGCTGAATGTAATGGGTACACTTGTTTTCAGCGACGATTTCAGGCTGTTCGACGGGGAGTGCGTGCGCTTCCATGGTGTTGATGGGGGCAGGCAGGTTTTGTGCGGTGTAACCACCTACGCATTAAAGCACCATGTTCCGGGGCTGCCCTTGGAAGGGTTGCTGCCTGGAGAGCTTTTTCTCGAAGCCTACGATAAGCACGTGGCGGCAATCCACGAAGTGGCGCGCCGCAAATACAGCACTGGAAGCTTTGAGAAGTCCGGCGATGTGGAAGTCATGGTCCATGATCATGACTGGCATGCGTCGTGATGCAAAATATGCATTAACGGGTAGGTGGAAGTAGCGAATATCTCTGCGGACCGGAGGCTTGTTGCTTCAGGAAAACTGACACGTTCCGCGCTGTCGAAGCTTTGGAAGTTTCCTCTTTGATTTCGACGATAACCGGTTGCGGAGGCTTTCCAATGCCGAAAATCGGTGCAGCCGAGGTGATAAACCAGATAACCAGCAAAACCAAGACTGCGTAGGCAACGCCGACGCTTACATTCTCCAGTAGTAGAATTGAATCCCGTTTTTTCTGCATCGACACCTCGACCGGCAAAACGAATCACTCAGGTTCTATATGTAAACTATAGTATACTTCATTTGCATTGGTGATTTTTTGCCGATTTAACCGCTCTCATCTTGTTTTTGCTTTGGTGTTGGCAAGATAGCGCGGCAATGCTTAAATTTTATTTCAGTGTTTCTTCCACCAAAGTAGCCCAATAACTCGCGCCAATCGGCAAAAGCTCGTCATTGAAGTCATATTGCGGGCTGTGCAGGTTGGAAACGTCTTCCCCGACACCCATCCATATGTAAGAACCTGGTTTTTCCTGCAGCATGAACGCGAAATCTTCCGATCCCATGACGGGTGCAATTTCGTGATGGATGTTCTTATCACCCACTACTTTGGCCGCCACGCGCGCGGCGTGGTGGGTTTCAGCTTCCGCGTTTACGGTCGGCGGGTAGCGGCGTTCATAGCGCACTTCAATTTCTGCGCCATAGGTGGCCGCAACCCCCTTGGCGATGCGCTTGATATTGTTTTCCGCCATGTCCTGCACCTCCGGTTTGAAACTGCGCACGGTGCCGGAAAGGCGGACTTCGGCCGGGATGACATTATAGGCATCGCCTCCATGGAACTGGGTAACCGAAACCACAACTGCCTCCAGTGGATCCACATTCCGGCTGGCAATCGTTTGCAACTGGGTGACGAGGTGCGCGGCGATAATTATCGGGTCATTGCCCTGGTGGGGCATGGCGCCGTGGGCGCCGTGGCCTGTGACGATCATGTCGAAAATATCGTACGAGGCCATCATCGGCCCCACCCGCACGCCTACTTCGCCAACTTTCATTCCGGGCCAATTGTGCAGGCCGTAAACCTCGCTCATTGGGAACTTTTCGAAAAGTCCTTGCTCCACCATCACACGGCCCCCGCCCTCATTTTCTTCCGCGGGCTGGAAAATCACATAGGCGGTTCCGGAAAAATCACGGGTTTCGGCGAGGTATTTCGCAGCCCCGAGCAGCATGGTGGTATGGCCGTCATGTCCACAGGCATGCATTTTTCCCGGGTTTTTGGAACTGTAGGGCTTGTTTGTCTGTTCGGTAATATCGAGGGCGTCAATATCTGCACGTAGCCCGATTGCGCTATCGCCATCGCCTTTACCCTTGATAATGCCGACAATGCCGGTGCCCGCCAGGCCACGGTCTATCTCGATGCCAAAGCTTTCAAGTTTTTCAGCAATGAACGCTGATGTGCGGTGTTCCTCGAACGCCGTTTCCGGATGGGCATGAATATCTCTCCGCCAACCGGTCATTTCATCATGGAATTTGGAAATCTTGTCCTGAACGCCCATGCTTTGTTCCCGCCTTGAAATTTGAATTGGAAACGCAGCCTACTTCGTTGGGCATGATAGGTCCAACCGGCATTTGGAAAATTTTATTTATGAGGTGAAACGGAGAAGCGTCGCCCATCCCGTCTGCACGAACTTGCCAGCTGTAAGTCAGAATGTTTGATATGCCGAAGGGCGTCTTTTGGCAGTTTGTTTTTGTGCTTGACCAAAACCGCTCCAAGCAACACGGTAGGCAAAAAGAGAGCGCCGCGCAGGCCATGCCGGGCGGGCCTGTCGTGGAAGGAGCCTTATGAGCAAGCCTCGCATCGCGGTTGCCGGATTTCAGCACGAAACCAACACGTTTGCACCGTTGCCGACCACTTTCGATATTTTCGAGCGCGGTGGCGCGTGGCCTGGCATTACCCACGGGCAAGACGTCATAGAAACCTTTGGCGGGTTGAATATTCCCATCGGTGGCGTGATTGACAACGCGGAAGGTTTCTCGCTGGTGCCGATTTTGTGGGCCAATGCTGAACCTGGCGGGTACGTTGCGCAACCGGCATTCGACAGGATTTCGGCCATGATTTGCGAAGGCCTTGCGGGCGCCGGAGACATTAATGGCCTTTATCTCGATCTACATGGCGCAATGGTGACCGAAGACTTTGAAGACGGAGAGGGTGAATTGCTGCGCCGTATCCGGGAAGTAACGGGTCCGGAGTTGCCCGTCGCGGTTTCGCTGGATCTGCATGGAAATCTGACGGCTGAATTTGTCGAACATGCCTCTGTGCTTGCCATCTACCGGACATATCCGCATGTGGATATGGCGGCAACCGGGGCCCGGGCGGCAAAATTGTTGAAGCAGCTTAGCGAGCGCGGAAAACCGTTTGCGAAGGCGTTCCGCCAGTTGGACTATCTAATCCCGATCCAGGCGCAATCGACCATGCGCGAACCGGGCCACAGGCTTTATAAAATGCTTGAGCCGCTGGAGCGCGATGGGGTGATATCGGTTGATCTGGCGTTTGGATTTCCTCCTGCCGACATCACCCATTGCGGTGCATCGATTGTTGCCTTTGCTGAAGATCAGGCCCGGGCAGATATGGCGGCAGACAAGATTCTTGCCGAACTGGAACGCGCTGAAAGCGAGTTTCACAACCCGCTTGTGCCGGCAGGCGATGCTGTTCGCGAGGCGCTCGACATGGCTTCGAACGCCACAAGGCCCATCGTTGTCGCCGACCCGCAGGACAATCCCGGCGCCGGCGCCACAGGGGACACTACCGGGCTTTTGAAGGAGCTCGTAAAAGCGGGCGCGCGCAAGGCGGCTATCGGTATGGTTTGGGATCCGCAAACTGCAGAAGAAGCCCATGGGGCAGGTGTTGGTGCTGAGCTTGAGCTCTCAATCGGTGGCAGGTTCCCTCAACTCGGGTGCACGCCGCTTACGGCCAAGGTACGTGTGGAGGCGTTATCGGATGGGGTTTTTACATTCACCGGGCCTATGTATGGCGGTGCGCATGCCCATCTTGGCAAAATGGCGCAGGTGCTGGTGCTGGACGAAAGCTCCGAAGTGCGCGTGGTGATAGGTTCCAATCGTTGCCAGAACGCCGACCAGGCAATCTTCACCCACATGGGCATCAACCCGCCGGAACAGTCCATAGTGGTGGTAAAAAGCGCGGTGCATTTTCTTGCCGACTATGAACCGATTGCCGAAAAGGTGATTTTTGCTGATAGCCCAGGCGCCAATCCATGCCAGCTCGACACAATTGCTTTTACCCGCCTCAGGGCCGGTGTGCGCCTTGGACCAGGCGGGCCGGAATTCAAGAAATGACATCAATATCCGATGACGCGCCAGGGAGAATTAGTTCGAAGCCAACTGGAAGCGCTGCTCTGGCATGCAGACGAAGGTTGCACGGCGCACGCTGCTTTGGGTTTTCTCAACAATGAATGCGATCTTTGCACGGTAGGCATCGCAAACCTCGTTGCTTGAAAAGGTGTAATCTTCAATGGTCATGGAGCCGCTGAACGTCAGCAGATAGCCGATGAGGACATATTTCATAGCATGCTCCATTTGTTTGCGGAAACGCAATGTGCGTTTCGGGTTACCTTGAAGCACAAGATATAATTTTGTGATTGAACTTGGTCTGAAGGCGGTGTTCATATTGTATTCACAGTTTGAAATCGAAAAGATAACTAAATATCAGCGGTTTGACCCAGTCCCTGCAGCAAACGAAATTTCCCCATTTGCTCTATTGGCACGCGTGTGATTGGCTGGCATATACGTTCGTGGGAATCAATCAGGTGAATTTCTTCTTGAAGGCGGAGGTGAGATGAAAGTCATCCCGGTAATTCTTTGCTCTGGCGCAGGTGAGGGCCTGTGGCCGTTAGCGCGCAAATCAAAGCCAAAACAGTTTCTGAACTTCGGTTCCAGCCGTTCGCTTTTTCAGGAAACCGTTCTGCGCTGTCATGGGGACGAGTTCGACCGCAAGCCGATCGTTGCCGGCGCCTACGAGGACCGTTTCCACATCATGTCCAATTTGCAGGAGATTGATGCGCAAGCCGACATACTTGTTGCACCATCTCCGTTGAACCCGGCTGCCGCCATGGCGGCAGGGTGCCTCAAAGCCATGGAGCGGGAAGAAGATGTGCTGGTTGTTGCCATAAACGCCGAAAACCGGGTTACCGATTCCGGTGCCTTCGAAGACGCAGTTATCAGCGCGACAACAGCAGAGCAGGAAGGTTATCTGGTAAGCTTCGGTTTGAAGCCGGATGGACCAGAAACCGGCCATGGTTACATCAAGCCCGGTGACAAGCTGCCTGCCAGCAATGTGCTCGAAGTTGACGGCTACACGGAAAACCCCAGCGCTAAGACCGCTAAGAAATATGTCAAGGAAGGCTATCTCTGGAACAGCGGAGATTTCCTCTTAAGCGCCAAGGAATATCTTGCTGCGCTGAAGGAACACGCGCCCGAAGTATACAAAGGAGCGGTTGCCGCATTTGAAAATGCCGCCCCCGATCTGGAATTCACACGCCTTGATGCGCAAGCGCTTGCCGGTGTTGAAACTATGTCAATTGAAGCCACTGTGATTGATAAGTCCAAGAAAGCTGCCGTATTGCCGGTCGATTATGGCTGGCTTGGCATGAAGTCATGGACCGGCATCTGGAATGCTCTCGATAAGGACGATGCGGGCAACGCCATTTTGGGTGATGGGCAGATTATCGGCGGCAAGAACAATCTGGTTCATTCAGATGGCCGCTATACGGCCCTTCTGGGTATCGATGATGCGGTTGTCGTGGCCATGCGCGACAGCATCTTGGTGGCGGCGAAAAACCGTTCTGGAGATGTCGCTCAAATTGTCGACGGACTGCGTGAAGAAAACCGGCCAGAAGCTGATGAGACCCTTGAAATCTTTCAACCATGGGGCAATTTCGAGCGACTGGATGCAGGCGAGAAATATCAGGTGCGCCGGGTGGTGGTTGAGCCTGGCGAAAAGATTTCCCTGCAAAAACATGAGCACCGCGGTGAGCACTGGATCCTTGTGCAAGGGCGCGCCGAGGTGACGGTTGATGGGCATTCACGGGTGCGTGGAACAAATGAATCCGTCTATATCCCGCGCAATTCTGCCCATGAGCTCGTAAACAATGAAGCCGAGCCGGTTGTCATCATTGAGGTGCAGACCGGGAACTATCTGGGTGAGGATGATATCGTCCGGATTGAAGATGCTTACAATCTGGGAGCCGGGGCAGTGCCGGTTGCCGAACCCGCCCCAGATGAAGCTGAAGAGCCTGAGGCGGCGCAGGTGGTAGCTAGTGTGCCAAAGCTTGAGCTGCCAAATGCAAAAGAAGTGGCCACAGAAGCGCAACCTGCCGAAGAGCAACCTGCCGAAGAGCAACCTGCCGAAGAGGCTGAAGAGGTTGAGGCTGCGCCTGAGGAGCCTGCTTTGACCGTGACGCTCAGCCCGGTTGCAGCGCCTGCACCACGTATGGACCAGATTCCCCAACCAGCACCGGCTCCGGCCCCGGAACCTGCAATTCCGCAAGAGGAAACAGCGAGCCTGCGAAAGCCATTCCCGCCACCGGCGCCACGCGCACCGGCATCTACTTCAGCTGAGGCGGATGAGGCACCATCTGAAGAGGGCGGCGCTGGCGCAGGCGAGGGGGCAAAGGAGAATTGAGCTACGGGGTTTCAACCTAAGCGGATTGCTGATAGCCTTTCAACTGTAGTGCGGCTTCGGCGTAGCCGCCGCGCGCGCCATCAATGAAATGGATATGATCGTCGCGGGTTACTGATGGAACGATGCACGTCATTATCGCCTGGTCCTGCTCTGAGATGCCAAAAGTGACAAGGCCTTTGTCTTCAGCTGCCCGCAATAGGGAAAGCAGTTTCTGCTTTGTGGCTTCATCACAATCAATGGTCATTTTCAGCCCATCGTCAAATATTCGGAAATCGGCGTTTTTTCCAACCGTTTCAACATAGTGCGCCGGGTCAAATGCACCGGCCTTTATGCCGGTTTTGAAGAAGATAAGCGCGATGAATCTCTCTGCAAGAAGCTGCATCTTCCGCCAGCGCAAGAAACGCTTCTGGTGCGAAGCACGCGCCTCCAGCTCAAGCCCCTCGGGAGGCCACACATAGCCCGGCCCCTTTTCAGGCGCCGGGTGCCCGGCCCTTTCCAGATGTTCTGCCAAATTGATTATGTTCCGGAAAACCTCCGCCACATTACCGGCGGGTGCGGATTGTACCGGTAAAATCAAAACGGAGAGTATCTGGCCGTTTGCAGAATTCATCGGCGTCCACCGGCAGGAAATCCCGGTAAGGTCAGGAAATGCGCCGTCCGGTGCAATCGATACACGATAGTTTCCTTCTTTCATTTGCGCATCGGCCCATGCAACTCTGCCACCTGTGAACATCGCATAATCAACGCCTTTTGATGCGCGATATCGCGCCACTTGCACGTCAAATCCTGCCTGCCTGATATCAGCTATGGGAATGACAGCGCCGCGTAATTTCAGCTCGAACTCATCCAATGCCCACCGCTGGACATCGGATAAAGCTGCTTTGGCGCCGGTTTCGTGGCCGACGGGAAGGGCAAATACCGCTCCATCTCCGCCAAAAGCATAAGGGAACGGCACCCCTTGCAAGGCGTTGATTTGGGCGGAAATGACCGCAGCCCCGATGGTGCTGATGGTTTTGTAGCGCCTTTAGCGATTTCTTCGGTGGAGCCCACAATGACTGCTGCGCCGATAACCCATCCATCCGGTATTGGCTGGTAAACGCGCCCATCTGCAAGCTGGCTGAAGTTTTCCTGTATGGGTAATCGTTCATAAAAATCGTTTTGCGATAGAGAAGAGCGTTCGGTCACAGCGCCGTTTCCTCTAGCTCGCGGGATGGGGGCCTATCCTGGCGGAACTACGCGCCAGATGACAATAGCCCAATTGAAACGCCCGCCGGAGCGAAAGCTGCGGCGGGCGGTGTTGCTATGCGCGCCTCTTGAGGCACGGAATGATGCTCTTAGTAGTACCAGCGCATGCAACGACGATACTTGCGCAGGAAGCGATAGCGGCCAGTGCGATGGAACTTACGTTTCCAGTGGCGGCAAGGATTGCCATAATAACGGGGCTCATGATATCCGCCGCCCCAATAAGGGGTGCCGACGTGAAGGTGGAACTTGGCGCCTGCCTGTGCAGAGCCTGTGGTGGTGCCAATGGCGCCAACTGAGATGATTGCGACGGTGGCGGCGGCTGCGAGAGTTTGCTTCAACATTTTTTCGGTCTCCTGAGGTCTGGTTCGTTTGGTTTCGTGTGTTGTGGTTTTTGTTTTGCCGGTGACGATGAATGAGGTTTTAGCCGACCCCCATTGAACCCGGTCTGAATGGCGTATTCATTTTGCATTCATGTTCGAA
>JBPCVY010000167.1:0-21096 GCA_051010055.1 Hyphomicrobiales bacterium
GCCGGCTTTGAGGAGCTTTTCTATCGCTCACTTGGCCGCCATGTGCGCTATCTCTCGCGCCACATTCCATTTGCACCGCAGGACTTTTCCCGGCTTGAGGCCTCAATTGCCCTTTGCCATGCGTCCCTTTGCTTGGATTTGGGCAAAAACCTTCAGGACCAAGCGCTGGCGGCATTGAGCCGTGAGCTGGAAAGCCAGATTTTACCTGATGGCGGCCATGTCTCTCGCGAACCGATGAAACTGGTGGAATTGCTTGGCGAACTGCTGCCGCTTGTTTCGATGTTGGAAAACTCTAACCAGGCCGCACCGGAAGCGCTTGTCAACGCTGTCGACAGAATGACGCCAATGCTGCGGCTCCTGAGCCATGGTGATGGCGGATTGGCCGCATTCAACGGCGTTGGGAAGACTTTGCGCACACTGATCGATGAAATTGAAACCTGCAGCAATTCAAACGGAAAACCGGTAGCCCATGCGAAATATTCCGGTTATGCGCGGCTAGAAGGTGGGGCCAGCGCTGTTATCATCGATTGCGGATTTCCGCCGAACCCGCGCTTTGCAACCAACGCACATGCCGGACTGCTTTCGTTCGAATTTTCGGAAGGCAGCGAGCGGATTGTTGTCAATTGCGGCGCGCCGGGAACACCCGACAAGCGCTGGTCGAAACTTGCCAGGACAACCACAGCTCATTCCACAGCTATATTGGATCATGAACCCTCAAGCCACATAGCCGATGCATCGCTGATCCACACCCTTGCCGGGGGGCCTTTGCACATTGGCCCGCGGGCAATCGAATGCGAGCTGGAAAACACCGGCTCTGGAATGGTTTTAGAGGGCCGCCATGACGGCTACGCCAAGGCTTATGGCATTGTTCATGAACGGCGCTTGTGGCTTAACGAAGAAGGCAGCGATTTTCGCGGTGAAGACAGGTTTGAAGGTGAGCGCGAAGCTGATGCCAAGGCCATTGATACCGGCTTTGCCATCCGCTTTCACCTGCACCCGTCTGTCAAGGCCACATTGTCGCGTGATGGCAGTACAGTGATGTTGTTACTCGCCAATCGCTCCGGCTGGCGGTTTACCGCCAAGGGGGCGCGGCTTGCGGTTGATGAAAGCGTTTATCTGGTCGATTCCGGTGAGCCGCAGCGCACATCTCAAATTGTTCTTTCCGGGTTTGCCGCCCGCGGCCATGCGGTGAACTGGGCGTTCAAAAAAATTGCCAAGAAACGCCGGAAATCAGGTGAAGCATCGCAAGAGCCCGAGTTGCCGCTGGGTTAAGAGCCCGCCCCTTCGAAACCTTACGAATTTGTAATCCTCGCTTCGACGGAATTTGCTCCGCTCACACGTCTTCCAGACAGTGAATGATATTTTAACGAGGCAAATAATGCACAAACGGACAAAGATTCTTCTGGCCATCGCAACTGCCGGCAACATTGGCACGGTTGGCATTGCTGGCGTGGCAATGGCCGATCGCGGCGGCTGGGGCAAAAATTACCGCGGCCACCACGGTATGGGCATGGGCTCTATGGGAGACCATCATAGCATGGGTCGTGGCGGCAAACACATGGTCAAGCATTTCCGCGAACGCTACGACGCCAACAAAGACGGCAAAATCAGCCAGGAAGAAATCAACACCAACCGCACCGAGCGTCATAAAAAGTATGACGCCAATGGCGATGGCAAACTATCGCTGGAAGAGTTTGAAGGCCTTTGGATGGAGGCATACCGCAAGATGATGGTGCGCAGCTTCCAGTTCTTCGACACCGATGGCGATGCCCAGGTAACCCTTGAGGAATACCAGGCGCCGCTGGCGACAGTTGTTGAAGACCGTGACCGCAACGGCGATGGGGTTCTTTCCAAAGAAGATCGCAAACGCCATGGCAAGCACCATCGCAAATGGCGCCGGGACCGTGGCGGCGATGGTGAAGAAAAAAAATCCGGCGACGATAACTAGGGTCCCAAAGTCCCGGTTTAATTCCGATTGATGAGACCTGTTGTCCGGTTCTCTCGCTCCGTGCGGCATGCTATGCCGCGCGGAGTTTTAATTATTGTGGACCAAAACCAGATGAAAACCGCCAATTTTCCAGTTAAACGCGCCCTTTTGTCGGTTTCCGACAAAACCGGCCTCATTGAGTTTGCAAAGGCATTGACCGGTCTTGGTGTTGAACTGGTGTCGACCGGCGGCACTGCCAAGGCAATTGCCGGGGAAGGCATTGCGGTGCGCGATGTATCCGATCTGACGGGCTTTCCGGAGATGATGGATGGGCGCGTGAAAACCCTTCATCCGGTGGTGCATGGCGGTATTCTTGCGGTGCGCGGTGACAAGGCCCATGCGGATGCGCAAGAAGCCCATGGCATCGGCAATATCGATCTGGTTGTGGTGAACCTTTACCCATTTGAGGAAACGGTCGCGCGCAATGCCTCGTATGACGAGGCGGTGGAGAATATCGATATTGGCGGGCCGACCATGATACGCGCAGCAGCAAAGAACAATGCCGGTGTAACAGTTGTTGTTGAGCCGTCTGATTACGACTTGATTCTTGAAGAGCTCTCGGAAAATGGCGGCTCAACCCGTTATGAAACCCGCCAGAGGCTTGCCGCCAAAGCCTATGGGCGCACCGCAGCATATGATGCGGTCATCTCCAACTGGTTTGCGGAAACCCTTGAGAACGATGCCCCCGACTTCAGGGCATTCGGAGGCAACCTGTCACAAACATTGCGGTATGGAGAAAACCCGCACCAGTCAGCTTCCTTCTATCTCACCGGTGAGCAACGGCTAGGGGTTGCGACCGCCCGCCAGGTGCAGGGAAAAGAGCTTTCCTACAATAATATCAATGACACTGATGCAGCATTTGAATGTGTTTCCGAATTCGGTAACGCAACGCCGGCGGTGGCGATCATCAAGCATGCAAATCCTTGCGGTGTCGCCATCGGCAGCAGCCTTTTGGATGCATATGGTAAGGCGTTGAAATGCGATCCTGTGAGCGCATTTGGCGGCATTGTGGCTTTCAACCAAAAGCTGGATGCGCAAACTGCCGAAGAAGTTGTGAAGGTGTTCACCGAAGTCATCATTGCGCCTGATGCTGAAGAAGGCGCGCTTGAACTGATTACAGCAAAGAAAAACCTGCGCCTTCTCCTCACGGGCGGGCTGCCGGATGCAGATGCAGCCGGGCTCACCTTCAAGTCCGTTTCCGGCGGCATTTTGGTGCAGTCGCGCGACAATGGCCGCATTTCTCCAGAAAAGCTCAAAGTGGTGACAAAGCGTGCGCCCAGCGAAGCTGAAATGGCCGATCTCATTTTTGCCTTCCAGGTGGCAAAGCACGTGAAATCCAACGCCATTATCTATGCAAAAGACAGCGCTACGGTGGGCGTTGGCGCCGGGCAGATGAGCCGGGTGGATTCAGCGCGCATTGCTGCACGCAAATCAGCCGATGCGGCAGAGGCTGCCGGCATCAGCGAGCCGCTTGCGAAAGGTTCCGTTGTGGCATCGGATGCGTTCTTCCCGTTTGCTGATGGCCTGCTGCAGGCAGCAAAAGCCGGCGCCACGGCGATCATTCAACCCGGCGGCTCAATGCGTGATGATGAGGTGATTGCCGCTGCCGATAAGGCGGGCCTTGCCATGGTGTTCACCGGCATGCGCCATTTCCGGCACTAAATACCTAGGTTGCGTGAGCCTAAATGGGCTCACCTTCCACTTCTTCTTCAAGGCGTTTTTCAGCTTCAATAGCCCCTTCAAGGAAGGGATGTATTTCCATTGCCCGGCGCAAGGCATCAAGCGCCTGCTTCTTGTTTCCAAGGGCCTGATGAACGAGCCCCAGCCCGGAAAGAGCGCCGAAATGGCGCGGTTCCAATTCCAGAACCCTAGCAATGTCGGCAAGTGAGCGCTCATACTCACCGGAGTAGAAGTAAACGGTCGCGCGCTTGTTCCAGGCTTCCGAATAATCCGGCGCTATCTCGATTATCGTGCCGAGTATGCGCAACGCCTTTTCGTTTTCTTCCGCATTCATGGCGCTGACGGCCTGGCCCATGAGCACCTCGACAGAAGGTGAAGGGTGACGCAGCCACATTTGCCAGATTGCATGCTCAACCGTTTTGGCAATTTCACCATCTGATGCACCGCGCAGCCGCTTGAAGAGGCTGTCGATGAGCTCAGCTTCAACCTTTTTCTTTTCTTGTTCGGTAAGCTCAGGCTTGCGGATGGTGTCTTCGGTAACAGTGGGCGCGTCCGGGACATCAGGCTTTGTTTCTTCCGCCGCTGCATAGGCGGAGAAAGAGAGGGCAAAACCGGCAACAAGTGCGGCAATCATTTTCATAACCCTGAATTTAGGTGGCCGGGCGCGTTTCGTCCAGCAAGCGCTTATCACGCTTTCTCGATTTTTCGTGCATTTCCGCTCAATGAGACGCAAAAAAGCGCCGCATCGCTTAAGGACACGGCGCTCAGCATTCACTGCGCAAGGGTTGCGAAGGGCTTATTAGCCCTGACGTGCCTTGAAACGACGCTGAGTTTTATTGATGACGTAAAGCCGGCCTTTGCGGCGGACTACACGGTTGTCGCGGTGCCGCTTTGCAAGCGACTTGAGCGAATTACGTACTTTCATGATAGCACCTTAAAACCACGGCCCGATGCAAGCCGGGCTTGGAATTCCTAATTTCGTGCGGAAAATAGTGTCGCCGGACCATTAAGTCAACCGGTATTCATGAGATTGGCGATGGTGAATTTTTCCATCTCCATTTCGCGTGTTGAGATTTTTTGTGTTGCCCGGCAAAGCATGCAAGAGCCAAGTTCAATCGTGGCCGGAATGAACGCTGCGAAATTTCAAATAGCGCTTCCTTCCCGCCTTCATAGACAAAAGTTCGCACAGTGCGTGCACCCTTTTTAAGGAAACGCGTTGCCATGGCCAGTGTTTGCTCACCAGCCGATGAAAGCCGCCTTGTCTCCAGCAGCTATATGGCGGGTATCGGCTTGGTATTTCTTGCCGGGATTTGCTGGAGCTTGGGCGGGATTTTATTCCGGCTCATCTCGCACGCAGATGTTTGGCAAACCCTATTCTACCGGTCGATTTTTATGATGAATGCCATGGTGCCAGTCATCATTTTCATGAACAAGGGCCGGTTTGTCGATGCATTCAAAAAGGCCGGCCTGAACGGCGCAATTGCTGGTTTCTGCATTGCGCTTGCCAGCATCAGTTACGTTCTGTCTCTCACCTACACCACCGTTGCCAATGCGTCCTTCATGATTGGGGCAGTTCCCTTTTTCAGTGCAGCGCTGGGTTGGTGGTTGCTACGGGAAAGTGTCAGCGCAAAAACCGTGACGGCCATTGCTGTTGCAGCCTCCGGCATGGGGTTGATGGTTTTTGACAGCGTTGGCGCAGGACAGTTTATCGGCAATGCACTGGCATTATACTCGTCTCTGGCATTTGCCTGTTTCATTGTCTTGTTGCGCTGGAACGGGAAAACCGAGATGGCGCCGGCGCTGTTTTGGAGCGGGCTTTTTGTTTCCCTCATCGCCGCGCTTATCTTAGTTGTGCCAAATCCATTTCGCCCTTCAGAAGGCCTTTCGTCCCTGGCGCCGCCCGTTCAGGATTTTTTCCTGTTCGCTGTGATGGGGTTTGTCCAGCTGGGATTGGGACTGTTTTTGTACACACGCGGAGCAAAAACCGTGCCTGCGGCCGAGCTTGGACTATTGTCATTGGTCGAACCGGTGCTTGGCGCATTCTGGGTGTGGCTGTTTATCAGTGAAACCCCCACCTTGATGACGATTGTTGGAGGTGCGTTGATTATGTCAGCCATTGCCGGCCAGGCTGCCTCCGGTGTGGTTCGAAAGCGGCTGCCCCGCACCAGCATGTGACAGTTGAAACGAGCAACGGTATCTGGTAACTGAGATACGATTTTTTTAAAGTTTCACTATTGCATAATCTAAATCCGCATTCTTTATGAATGCCGGAAAACATCATTAGGTAATTTCATATGGACTTGTCGATTACCCTGAGTGTTATTGCGTTGGCGATTGCAGCGATTATTTGGCTAGTGGTGCTCGAAAAGCGCCCCGTAGAACCTGGCAACACCCGCCTTATCCCCACAACACCAGTGATTTTTGTTTTATTGGTCGTGATTTTGCTCGCACTTGCCCATCTCATGACGATTGTGACCGGATCGCCTCATATGGGCAGGTCGAGATTCTGATACAAATCGCCGCCCATGGGCTCCGGGCAATCGACTGATTTTGAAAGCCAGTATATGATTCGGCATCAATCTGGGAGCTCAACATGAAATCAACATTCCTGCGTCCGGCTGCGGCAATATTTGCCGCTGTCATGGTGTGTTTTTGCACTGCAATTGCGTTTGGCCAATCAGACGGCTCGCAAGTTACCTCAAACGAAACGCTGTCACCTGAAAAACGCCTGGAACTTGGAAAGCGTGATTTCGGAGTATATTGCGCACCGTGCCATGGCGCCACGGGAATGGGCGATGGCCCGGTGGCCGTTGAACTGGTCAACAAACCAGTCAATCTCACCGAACTTTCCAAAAACGCCGATGGAAAATTCCCGGAAGAAAAAATCAAAATGCTTGTCGATGGCCGCGATATGCCACGTGCCCACGGCACTTCTGAAATGCCGGTCTGGGGCGTATGGTTCTCCGCAGCAGCAAACGCCGCCGGTCTCTTGCAGGATGATATTTCAACCACCGAAGCGGTTGTTCAGGCGCGCATTGAGAGATTGATCGAATATCTCAAAACCATTCAGAAATAGCGCTTCAAACCATCATGCGCTGATGGCATCGAGGCTTTTGGAATAGCCAAAAATTTCGAAGTCGGATTGATAAATCTCTTCGATGAGCTCTTGTTCTTGCCGGCCAATCAACTCCCGGAACCTGGCATCTGCGCCGGTTGAATGAGGGCTCATGCGGTGAGCGCTTTCATCGTAGCGCTGGCCGTACACATCGTGAACGACCTTGCTGAAATCCTCTTCGAAATTCTCGAATCGGCCAATGAAACTGTAATTGAACCTGTCAAATTGGGTTAGAAGCGTAAGCGGCATCCAATGTTTGTTGAGACGGTCCCGGCGTTTGTTGCGGATGATGTGAAGAAAGTCCTCAAAGCTTAACTCATCATTTGCGGAAAGGCCGATTTTCGGCATGAATTCTCCGCGTTGAGGGCGCCCTGGCGCAAACTTGTCAAGAAAAGTAGACGCAATGCGGGTGTAGGGATTTCTGACAAATGTGAACCTGTACATGCTGTCATCGATGAAAAGATTATCGTAACTGCGCGAGGTGGTCGATAAGAGCTTCAAAGGCGAGCTGGCGCGGTCGTGAGGGTTTTCAATTTCAACGCCAGAAGCTGCATCCCGCTCCATGAGCTGCATAGTTTTCTTGATTGTGGTACAGGCAACTTTTGGGGTTTGCACGTAAATGCAGTTAAACCGCTCTGAAATATGAACAATATACTCCATCCGCCGTTTGGGGATCGAAAATTTCTTTTGAAAAATCTGCAACATGGCATCCCAGCCTGTTTTACGCCCATTCTGTGCAGCGCTTTGGCATGTTTAAATCGGCGCTCTTGCCGTTTGTCAACCAAAACAAGTTCTTTCCGCCAAGCCTGCACTTGACAGTTGCAGGCGGTGGCTTCACACATCCGGAATTATTTGCGCTGATTTAAGATGAAACCAGAAATTTCGATCATAATTATCTCGTGGAACTTGCAGGACGTGATCGGTGGGGCCATCAGTTCCGCATTCGCCCAGCGTTTTGCATCAAGCGAGGTAATTGTCGTTGACAATGGCTCCACAGATGGCAGCGTTGAAGAGATTAAGTTATTCAGTTCAACGGAAAACTGCCGCTACCGTTTCATTCTCAATGACACAAATATTGGCCTGGGCGGTGCCCGGAACCAAGGAATGGATGCTGCGGAAGGTAAATATATTGCCTTTCTGGACGGCGATGACTGGTTTGAGCTTGATAGCCTTCCACCGTTGACAGGCCTTGCGAAAGAACACTGCGCTGATGTCACCGTTTTCAATCACCGCGAAGTCTATTCAGATGGCACGGTAAAGGCCAACAAACACACATCTGCTCTCTGGGCCGGAGACAGAACCGCGCCAGGCAACCGCCGGCAACTATTCAGAAACTTCAATGTTGCGTGGAACAAAATCTACCGTTCCGGTTTTCTTACAGCCCATGAGCTGCGCTTTCCTGACGGGCTCTACGAGGACGTTACCTGGACGAACCAGGTGCTCATTCTCGCGGAACGGGTGGCAGCATCAGATGAGGTAGTTGTGAACTACCGCAAGGACCGGACCGGCTCAATCACCAACACAGAAAACCCTGCCCACATGCAGGCAATTGACCGGTTCCGGGAGCTTTTGGAATTTGTCGAAGCTAATCAGCGTACTGGAGCACCATACCGCCAGGAACTCTTTGAGCGCATTACGCGGAACACCCTCACATTGCTGAGCGGCAAAAAAAAACCGTCTTCCAAAGCATTTGCACCCAGAATTTTTATGGCAGGTTCAACAATTGCTTGACGAGTTTGATCCGGATGCAAAGGTGAAGGTGCGCAACGCAAATCCCATTGTTTATAAAACAATGCGGTCAGGCAGCATGTTTTCACTTGATGCAGTGAAACGGCTGAAAGGATTGCGCATCCACCGGAACTGGTAGCAATTTACGATACCAATGCAAATTCCCCTCAAGCCCCTTGGTTTTCTTCAGCATCAAAGGCTAAGGTTGCCGCGTTTGAATTCATGACCATTGAAAAAAAACGGGCGCCATGAACAAGAAATTAAAAACAGCCGTTTTCCCTGTCGCAGGCTTAGGCACCAGATTTCTTCCCGCAACAAAGGCGGTGCCGAAAGAAATGCTGACGGTCGTTGACCGGCCCGTCATCCAAATGGCGGTAGATGAGGCCCGGCAGGCGGGCATTGAACATTTCGTCTTTGTTACCGGGCGCAACAAAGCGGTTATCGAAGATCATTTCGATCGCCAGTTTGAGCTTGAAGAAACGTTGGCCGCACGCGGAAAGACCGCACAGCTTAAGTTGCTGTCGAAGGACTTGCCAAAGCCAGGTCAAACAAGTTTTACCAGGCAGCAAGAACCGCTCGGGCTTGGGCATGCGGTATGGTGCGCGCGACATCTGGTTGGCAACGAACCTTTTGCGGTCTTGCTGCCCGATATGCTGATGAAAGCAGACCCTGGCTGTTTATCGCAGATGCTGGAGGTTTATGAAAAAACCGGCGGTAATGTTCTTGCGGTGGAAGAAGTGCCCCGTGAAAACGTTCACCGGTATGGCGTTGTTGCGGTGGGCGAGGCTATTGATGAGCGCGCGTTTGAAATCACCGGAATGGTGGAAAAACCAGCCGTTGAACGGGCCCCTTCAAACCTTATTATTTCGGGGCGCTACATTTTACAGCCTGAGATTTTTTCCGAAATCGACCGTCAGTCACCGGGAACGGGCGGAGAAATTCAAATAACTGATGCGATGATAAGACTGCTGGATAGCCAGCCCTTCGCAGCCTTGAAGTTCCAGGGACAAACCTACGATTGCGGCGACAAAGTCGGCTACCTTTTGGCCAATTTGGCCTATGGTCTCGACAGGCCCGAATTCGCGGCATCTCTTAAGCAAGGTCTGCGCGAGCTGCTGGAGAAAAAATAGGGCAATGTTTGTTCCAGAGTTCCAGCCTCTAATTTGCTACCTTGTAAATCATCCAGCTGGGCGTTACTCAACAGTCCGGCAAAGGTTTCATAAATGAGCGATACGGCGAGAAAAGAACTGAACCGAAGCGAAGAAACCCTGGCGTCCGCCCGCCGGACATTTGGTCTTGGCGAAGAAGGGCTTCGGCAGTTGAATGAGGCGCTCAGCGGGTCCCTTGGGGAAAGCTTCGTTGCAGCGGTTGAAAAAATTGGCGGCGCCAGCGGGCGGGTTATTGCCTGCGGGGTCGGCAAGAGCGGCCATATTGCCCGCAAACTGGCTGCCACCATGGCCTCAACCGGTACTGCCGCTCACTATGTACACCCTACTGAGGCAAGTCACGGCGACTTGGGGATGATTGGGCGTAATGATGTAATCGTGGTTTTTTCAAACTCCGGCGAAACCGCCGAGTTGAAAGATATCCTCTCATATTCAAGGCGGTTTTCGGTACCGCTCATCGCCATTACGGCAAAGGGCAAAAGCACCGTTGGGCGTGCAGCTGACATAATTCTGGAAATACCGGCCCATGAAGAAGCGTGCCCGAATGGACTGGCGCCCACCACTTCGACAACCTTGCAACTGGTGCTCGGCGATGCGCTGGCAGTTGCCTTGCTTGAAGATAAGGGGTTTACGGCAGGTGATTTTGCCGTGCTGCACCCGGGCGGCAAGCTCGGGGCCTCGCTCACCTATGCGCGCGATCTCATGCACAGCGGTAATGAGCTTCCCGTTGTTGGCACAGATGCAAAAATGAGCGACGCCCTGGTCACCATGACATCCAAAAGGTTTGGGTGTGTGGCGGTTGTGGATGCATCGGGCAATCTTGCCGGCGTCATTACAGACGGTGATTTGCGCCGCAACATGGACGCCGGCCTTCTTGAAATGAAAACCGGTGATGTGATGAGCGCTGATCCGGTGACGATAACACCGCAGACAATGGCCTCAGCGGCGCTGAAAACCCTCAACACCCGTAAAATCACTGCACTGTTTGTGGTCGACGACAAAAAACCGGTGGGGATCATCCACATTCATGATTTGCTGCGCGCCGGAGTGCAATAAGTGGCCCGCTCATTCTTTACCTTCGGTTTTTTCAACCAACAGCACTGTGCCGTCGATGCTGGTCACTTTCACCCAGGTTCCAGCCGGGGCATCGGCCCCTTGCACCTTCCACACCGTATCATTGATGCGCACGCTGCCATGACCATTTTTGATAGGTTTTTCAAGCACATATGACTTACCGATAAAGCTTGCGAGCCGCTGGTTGAGAAGGGGCTTGTCGGTGCCCCAACCGGTGCGGCCGAAAACCCGCCGCGAGATAAGTAGCAAAATGACGGTCAACAGCGCGAATGTTGCCACCTGCAGCTTCCAGTCCATCGGGTAGAACAGCAAAATCACCGCTGTTGCCAGAGCCGCAAAACCAAACCACAAGAAGAAAAGCGCTGGCGCCAATAGCTCAAGCACAAACATTACGCCGGCGATGATCCACCACGCCCATTCACCCAGATTGTCAAAAAGTTCACTCATCTGAATTTGTCCTCAACCAGCATCAACTGCTGACTTTTGGCACAGAGCCGCGGGATTTGCGCCCATCACTGCTGCCATTTCCCGGTCCAGATCCATTGCCGAAAGTCTCTCTGGCAATTTCGCCAATTCCGCCCAGCGAGCCTAACAGGTTTGCAGCTTCAATCGGCAGCATCAAAACTTTCTGGTTGGGAGCGGCGGCCAGCTTTTCAATCGCATCCACATAATTGTTGGCGACAAAATAGTTAATCGCCTGAATGTCGCCGTCAGCGATAGCCTTGGAAACGACAGACGTTGCATTTGCTTCAGCTTTGGCCAGCCGTTCGCGTGCTTCCGCCTCCCGGAAGGCCGCTTCCTTTTTGCCTTCCGCATCAAGCACTGCAGCTTGCTTTTCGCCTTCCGCCTTTAAAATAGCTGACTGGCGCGAGCCTTCTGCTTCCAGAATTTGGGCGCGCTTTTCGCGTTCCGCCTTCATCTGCCGAGCCATCGAGTCAACCAAATCCCGTGGCGGATTGATGTCCTTGATTTCAACGCGGGTGACCTTGACGCCCCACGGCGTTGTGGCGTGATCAACAACTGATAGCAGCCGGGCATTGATTTCATCACGTTGGGATAATAGCTCGTCCAGATCCATCGAGCCCATGACGGTTCTCACATTCGTCATGGTGAGGTTGAGAATGGCATTATGAAGATTGTTGACTTCGTATGTTGCCTGGGCTGCATCCAGCACCTGATAGAACGCCACCCCGTCAACAGTCACCATGGCGTTGTCCTTGGTGATTACCTCCTGACTTGGCACCTCAAGAAGCTGCTCCATCATGTTCATTTTCGAACCAACGCGGTCAATGAACGGAATGAGAATATGCAAGCCTGGTTGCAGGGTTTTTGTGTAACGGCCAAGCCGTTCAACAGTCCAATTAAATCCTTGCGGCACAATCCGGATCGCCTGATAGACAACAATGGCAACCAAAACCAAGATAACGAGAAGAAAAATAGCACTGGCTTCGAACATGACATCCTCCCCAAAGCCGAATATCAAAAATAAACGCTAATAATCTAACTGATTCGGTGCTCTGAAAGTTGTTTGAATGTTCATAGGAACTGAGGGGTTCAAACCCAGCCCTTCAACTCGTTGCTGACAATGTCAAAAATCAGATCAATCGAGGGCTCAGAATCGTTCAAGCACGGGACGGCGGAAAAGTTCTCACCGCCATTTTCAATGAACGTCTCATTCAGGCCGATAGCAATTTCTTCCAGGGTTTCAACGCAGTCAGCGACAAATCCCGGCATGATCATCACCAGGTTTTTCACCCCGCCCTGCGCCGCCTCAATGACGGTGTCTTCCGCATAAGGCTGCAACCATTCATCGCTTCCGAACCGGGACTGAAACACGGTGACGAGCTCATCATCACCCATATTGAGCTTTTCGCGCATAAGCCGCCCGGTTTTCTGGCATTGGCAATGATATGGATCGCCCTTCAAAAGATACTCTTTCGGCAGGCCATGAAATGACGCAAGGACGAGGTCCGGTTTCCATTCCAGCGTTTTGATGTGATCCTCGAGTGAGCCCGCCAATGCATCGATGTAACCTGGATGGTCGTGGTAGCAGGGCACTGTTCTGATAGCCGGCTGCCAGCGCATGTCTTTGAGCGCGTCAAAGGCTTTGTCCTGCACACTTGCAGTCGTTGTTGCGGAATATTGCGGGTAGAGCGGAAAGAGTAGAATACGCTCACATCCGGCATCCTTCAAGCCGCGCACCTTTTCGGCAATCGGCGGCAGGCCATACCGCATGGCCCAGTCAATCGTTACATTTGGTGATGCACTGAACCGTGCTGTCAGTTTTTCAACCTGCGCGCGGGTAATGGTTTTCAGCGGTGATTCATTCTTTTCGCGGTTCCAAATCTGGTCATAGGCATGGCCTGATTTCTTTGGCCGGGTATTGAGAATGATGCCATTCAGGATGATCCACCAAAGCAGCCGCGGGGCTTCAATCACCCGGCGGTCCCACAAAAATTCCTTCAGGTACCGGCGCATGGACCAAAAGTCCGTTGCTTCCGGTGTTCCGAGATTGATCAGAAGAACGCCGACCTTGCCATTGCTGACTTGCGGGTGGTCGACTGGCATTGCCGCTGCATTGTTTTTCAAGGCCTTATCCATTCTCGTGGTTTAGCCTTAAAAACGCTCCTTCGCTAGGATTGGATTAGCTTTCGCCCACAGCCCCACCTGCCTGGCGGTCAAAAAATCGTAGGACAGTAGGGGATGTTAGGATCCGGGCACGAATTTGCAGGCGGAGGCGGCGTGGGAGCCGGTGCCGGCGGCGGCGGTGTGGGTTGAGGTAGCGGCGGAGAAGGAGGAGTTTGCTCGGCCTGATATTCTTCAAACTTCCTCAGATTGTGTTCGTGATTACGGTCAAAAATTAACTCATTACGCTCGCGTTGAGCAGGGTCCATATCTCGGTACAGTGTGTTGAATTTGTCCTGTGCGCTGAGCGATTCGGCTTTTTGCTCGATATCAAGCGGGCGGATACCGGGCGCGCGCGGTTTCGAACGCAGCCGTATATCGAGATATCTGTATGCCTCGCGGTTAAAGCGGACCGGCCCGATGGGCTCTGCACCGCGGAACGGCACAAACACAGCCCAGCCCGGGCGGTTGATATCCACCGTATGAGCGCCGCTGGAAACTGAAATGCGGGCAATGCGGTCAAAACTGTTGCGGCCTCGTCCCGGGCCGCGCAATACGATAATTGTTGCCTGTTTGCTGTTGGAACGTGCGATATTGAGCCTCAGGGCCTGAGCAATCTTGACGGCCCTGCTCCCCACCGCCCCTTCGGCTATGGTTCCGCGAATGCCGATTGTCGAGGCCGGGGTTTTCAGCTGAACGGACGATGGCCTGGCCTTGCCTATCTTTCCGGTCATGAACCTAAACGCGCCGCGCGCAACCGATGCGGCAACTTCGCCATTGCCGCGTTCTGGATCATAGACAAACCGGTCGATCACCAATCGGCAGCTTTGCCCAACCGTAAAGATTGTCTCATCAAGCAGCAGAACCTGCAGCGCGCTTTGGCGCTTGGTTGTGATGGCATCACCGATGAACACTGCATCGCGTACTTTTGCCCGGCGGGAGATTTTCTTTTTCACACCGATGACGAAGACATCACCCTGAACCGCTGCATTGACACCCACTCGCGCTCCGGAAAACACCGGCACTGAAGACGGAACGGTGAAAAAGGCTATCAGCAGCAGGCCAAACAAAACACGCCCGATTGGCGCTATAGCGCTCTTGCGACCCATCAGAACTTGAACCTTTTGGTGAAGATGAGATCGCCCGTGAAGTTTTCGACGTCAAAATTCGGATAGTTGGAGTTTTGGTGGAAGTAAGCAGCTGAAACTTGCAGGTTGATATTATCTATGAGAGATGGCGTCTGGGTGCCCAGCCACTGGGCGATTGTTCCAACCGGCACTCCATAGGCCAGCCGGCCTTTGAAACGAAAATCCTTGCGCCGTAGCACTGCAGAATAAGCCGGGTGCGGTGCATCAGCCCTGAGCCGCGAGAGGTGCACCTCCGAGAGCAGATACTGGCCCTTTCCAAGCAGCGTGAGGTTTGAAAGACGCCCATCAAGTTCCGTGAAACTGTGATAGTTCCGCCACGCATCCATAATGTAATAGCCAAGGCTCGCGGTAAGTGTGTTGTGGCGGTTCCAGCGCAACGAAGCCCCGCCGGACGGGAAGTAAAGCGTACCGTTTCTCAGTTTCGCCGGCGGCAAGCTGGACCGGTTGGAGTAGCGCCGCCGCGATGCTTCAACACCAGCGAACAGGGAAAGGGATGGCGACAGTCCGATGTCGAATTTAATCCCGCCACTTGCCTCGGTAAGGCGGTGATGGCCATCTATGCGCAGCCCCCGCAAACGGCCATAGGGGGTTACGCTGACTTTGTCGGCATAGAAGGTAACTCCGGCCCGTGCATCACCGTGGATAAAATCTTGAACGTTGACTTTGAGCTGCTCGTTGAAATATGCGCGGGCCTGAGCAAACAGGAAATGGCCCTCCGGTGAGCCCAGATCATGCTCAATCCTGGCGCTTAAATCTCTAAGGAATGCAACATCATCGCGCTTGGGCACCAGTAAGGGAATTGTACCCGCCGCCCCTCCGAAGCCAAAGTCCCGTTCGCTGGCCAGGTTTCTGTTGGTGTCACAACGAATTCCAGATGAGGTTTGCGCGCTAATCCTGGTTGACGCGTTTTCATGGTCGGCCAGCCGCTTATAGCGCTGGACTTCGGCCATATGCGCTTCTGGCAGGTCGCGGCCCTCCAGAATTTCCAGCTCCCGCAGCGCACCGTCCAAATCGCTGAGCCTGTACAAGACGATAGCATAGAAAAACCTGGCATGATCCCACTCTGGCTCAAGCAGCAAAAGCCGCTCAAGTGCACCTGCAGAGGCCTGCAGGTTGCCAAGCTCAGCTTCCTGGCGTGCATAGCTGAAGACAAGTTCGAGATCGTCCGGCTGCTCAAGAATTTGCTGGTAGGTAATGGTACCTGGAGAGCGTGCAATTTGCGCAAAGCTGGCAGAAACCGTACCGGGCAAAATCTGCAGCAAAAAAGCGCAGATTACCCCCCCAACACCCGAAATTGCGCCACGACAAGCCCCATCCCACGAGGTTGCCCAGTCCACACAAGGAAAATAGATTCATATATTATACTATTAATTTTGCAACAGGTAAAAAACAATTTACATGGCGGCCTTACGGCTCAATCATGCATTCATGAAAAACGCGACCGCATTGCTGGCTGGTTTTTTGGTTTTGTTGGCCAGTGTTACGGCTCACTTCTACCGGCCCGCCACGGTTGAGACCCTGTCTCTTGCGGTCTTTGATACGTTTCAACGCCTGAAACCGCGCACCGTGCAGGAGAACGCTCCGGTGCGGATAATCGATATTGACGAGGCCTCGCTGAAAAAGCGGGGCCAATGGCCATGGCCACGATCGGATATTGCCAAGCTGGTGGAGCGGCTTGGGCAAATGGGTGCTGCGGTTGTGACGTTCGATATGGTTTTTTCGGAACCCGACCGCACCTCCCCGCACCGGATTGCCGGAAGGCTGAAGGAAAGCGCGCTGCTACCGGAAACCACGAACCTTTCCAGCCTGCCTGACAATGACCGCACGCTCGCCAAGACATTTTCCGAATGGCCGGTCGTGGCCGGAATGGTTTTCATGCGCCAGAAGAACACCAACCGGCCGCCGGTGAAAACCGGCTTCGCGATAGCCGGGTCCGACCCGCGGGCAAGTCTGGTTACATTCAACGGTTCAATTCACAATCTTCCCGTGCTTGAGGAGGCGGTGCCGGGGATTGGATACTTTAATTTTGAGCCAGACAGGTTTGACCGCACAGTAAGGCGCGTGCCGGTGGTTGCCGGGCTGGGTGGTGAGCTTTACCCGTCTCTGCTTGCCGAAACAGTGCGCGTTGCCCAGCGCGCAGGCTCCATGGTGCTCAAAAGCTCAGATGCCAGTGGTGAAGCAAACTGGAGCGGCGATCCGGTCATGACCGCTATAAAAATCGGCGATATTGAAATCCCCACCAACGAAGCGGGCGAAGTTTGGCTCTACCATTCCGGCCACAAAGTGTCCCGGTTCATTTCCGCTTACCGCATTCTCAATGCAACACCAGCTGAACTGGCGCAACTGCAGCCACAAATCGCCGGCCATGTGGTGTTTATCGGCGCCAGCGCGGCAGGTCTTTTGGACATTGTGGCAACGCCGCTGAGTTCGGCAACTGCAGGTGTCGAAGTGCAGGCCGATGCCCTGGAAATGGTACTTGCCGGCCAGTTCCTCACCCGGCCGGATTGGGCGCGCGGGGCTGAGCTTGCGGTCACCATTATCCTGTCGTGCTTTCTGATTTTTCTGATGCCGGTCATAGGCGCGCGCTGGTGCGGTGTGCTCGGGGCAATAGTGGTTGTCTTAAGCGTTGGCGGCGCGTGGGTTGCTTTTTCCCATTACAGATATTTGTTCGACACTGTTTATCCGCTGATGGGGACATCTGCGGTTTATCTGGTGGTGTCGGGTGCCTTGTTCCTGACAGCGGAAAATGAACGCCTCGCAATCCGGCGTTCATTTTCCCAATACCTGGCCCCTGAACTGGTGGAGCGGCTGGCGCGCGATCCCAAAGCACTCAAGCTTGGCGGGGAAGAGTGTGAGCTTACCGTTCTGTTTTCAGATGTGCGCGATTTCACCACCCTTTCTGAATCCCTAACTTCAGGAGAACTCGGCGAACTCATGAATGCCTATTTCACACCCATGAGCGATGTGCTGCTGAAGGCTGATGCCACCATCGACAAATATATTGGCGATGCGATCATGGCGTTCTGGAATGCGCCCCTTGATGTTGATGGACACCCGGCAAGGGCATGCGCCGCTGCGCTGGAAATGCTTAATCGGCTTGATGGGCTGCGCAAGCAACGGGGGCTCGACCTCAGGATAGGCATTGGACTCAATACCGGATTTTGCTCGGTTGGCAATTTCGGCTCCGAACAAAGGTTCAATTACTCGGTTTTTGGTGATCCGGTAAACCTTGCCGCGCGCATTGAAGGCCTCACCAAGCTTTACGGCGCCGATATTCTCATTGGTGAGACAACTGCACGTGCAGCAGACAGGTTTGCGCTCATTGAAATGGATCTGATCCGGGTTGTGGGCAAGACAAAGCCCGAACGTGTTTTCGCCCTTGCAGGTGATGCAGAAACCGCCGGAAAAGCAACGTTCTTCGCTGTTAAAACGGCTCATGAAAATGGCATTGAAGCTTACCGGAAACGCAAATGGGCCGCTGCCCAAAGGTATTTTGATGATGCAAGCCGCGCAGCAGAAAATGCTGAAGACTTGCCCTTGGACTATGCAGCAACCCATGCTCTCTACAAAAGCCGGATTGCCGGAATGCGCAAAAAAGCCCCGCCCAAAAACTGGGATGGTGCGTCTGAAGCTCTATCAAAATAGAAACTTGCTCTAGTCGACCTATGCGTCGTAGTCACGCTCATCGGCAATGACCAAGCCGTCATTTGGCAGTTCACCTGAAGCCACAAGTTCTACTGAACCGGTAATCTTGGTGACTTCCTTCAAGCTGGTCTCAACGGCATTCACGAACTCATCGGAACAAGCCGAGCTTTCCGCCCGCAATGTCATCACATCGCTATCATCGGCACGGGCAACAACCAGTCGCAGTTTGCCAAGTTCGGGGTGGCGCTTTCCAATATCGGCAACCTGGCTTGCGTGAATGAACATGCCTTTGACCTTCGTTGTCTGGTCCGCACGCCCCATCCAACCCTTTATGCGCATGTTGGTGCGCCCGCACGGGCTGGTCCCCTCCAGCACCGCAGACATATCGCCGGTGCCAAAGCGGATCATCGGATAAACCGGGTTGAACGTGGTCACCACCACTTCGCCCACTTCCCCGTCGGGCAAGACTTCATTGGTCCCGGGACGCACGATTTCAACAATGCAGCCTTCTTCAACAATCATCCCGTCCAGCGCCGGGCTCTCATAAGCAATAACGCCCACATCGGCGGTAGCGTAGTTCTGCAGAACCGCGACACCCCGCTCGGCATATTCCTGCCGCAGCGACGGAAAAAGGGCGCCGCCGCCAACAACCGCCCGTTTTATGGAGCTTGCGTCCTTGCCCAGCTCAGCTGCTTTATCAAGCAAGACCTTCAGATAGTCCGGCGTGCCGGTGAATCCTGTGGGTTTGAGGGCATCAATGGCATCGAGCTGAAACTCGGTGTTTCCGATACCTGCAGGCACAACAGCGCACCCCAACGCCATTGCGGCGCTGTCGAGAATAAAACCACCCGGGGTGAGGTGATAGGCAAATGCATTGTGCACGATATCGCCTGGCCGGAAACCTGCCGCATATAAGCTGCGTGCACCGCGCCATGGGTCCTTTTCGTGCCCCTGTGGTTCGAAAATAGGGCCTGGCGACATGAAAATGCGGCCCATCTCTTTTGGCCCGCCAGAAACAAAACCACCAAAGGGCGGGTTTGCATCTTGTGCCTCTTTCAGTTCTTCCTTACGCAATACCGGCAATTCAGAAAGCGCCTTGCGCGAACCAATCTCTGCCGGCGATATATCTTTTAACTGGGCGGCCCATCCAGGCGCACTGTCCATGGCATTGGCAATGGCTTGCGGAAGGCGCACAAACAAATCGGCGTTGCGCTCATCATCTGACCGGATTTCAAGTTCGTCGTAAAAATCGCTCACGCGGATTACCCCGCACTATCAGGCAAGCCAGCGCTTGCGGCGCTTATAGTGTTTCACATCCCGGAAAGATTTGCGGTCATCACCGGCAATACCGAGATAAAACTCTTTCACATCTTCATTTTCACGCAGTGACGCTGCATCCCCATCAAGCACGATACGGCCATTTTCAAGAATATAGCCATAGGTGGCGTATTTTAGCGCCACATTTGTGTTTTGTTCTGCAAGCAAGAAGCTCACGCCTTCATTGACATTGAGCTGTTTGACGATTTCGAAAATCTCCTCAACAAGCTGCGGGGCAAGGCCCATGCTCGGTTCATCGAGCAAAATCATGGTGGGCCGTGACATCAGCGCACGTCCTATGGCGCACATCTGCTGCTCGCCGCCGGACGTGTAGCCGGCAAGCGCAGTACGCCTTTCCCGCAGGCGCGGGAAATAACCGTAAACCAGCTCAAGATCCTTGCTGATTGCACCGCGCCCATCCTTTCGCGTAAACGCGCCGGTCAGGAGGTTTTCTTCAATTGTGAGATGCTCAAAACAGTGGCGGCCTTCCATAACCTGGATGCAGCCACGGGTGACCAGAGCGTTTGCGGTAAGCTGGTCAATCCGTTCGCCCTTGAACTCGATTGTGCCTTTTGTAACCTCGCCGCGTTCAGCGCGCAGAAGGTTGGACACAGCTTTGAGCGTTGTGGTTTTGCCAGCACCATTGGCGCCGAGGATGGCGACAATTCCGCCTTCGGGAACTTCAAGGGAAACACCCTTCAGCACCAAAATTACGTGGTCGTAGATCACTTCCACATTGTTTACTGACAGAACAATTCCGTTCGTCTCAGGTGCCGGTTCGACAGCATCTGCTTGCGCGCTCACCTTCGCAACTCCTGTTCAGTTGGAAAATGCCCGCGCCTCGGGTTCGAGACGCGGGCTGTTTTCGTTCAGGCCTTTACTAACCGCAGGTCTGGGTCTTCCAGTCCGGCTTGTCTTTCACGTACTTGGCAGCTGCTTCTTCAAGCAGGCCACGTACTTTTTCCTTCATCGGCGAGATCCAATCGGATGCCTTTTCCCAGTTGGTGCCGTTCCACTGCTGAATGTACATCTGGTGGGCGCCAGCATGGTCATTACAGGTCACTTTCATCGGGATTGTGAAGCCTTCAAGGCCGATTTCCTTTAGCCGTTCTTCGGTAATGTTGAGGTTTTCAAGACCTTCCCTCATCTCCTTACCGGTGATCACCTTCTTGCCGGTGACCTGTTGGGCCGTGCGGATGGCTTCAGCCGTCACAACTGCGTTCATCATGCCGCGGTTGTAGAAGTTCTCACCAACCTTGGACTCATCCTTTACCTGGCTTTTTCCCTTGCGCACGACGTGCGTAAGAACGTCCTGAAGAGCCGGGAAGTTTGTGCCTGTCTGGTGGAAGTTGACGGACTTGTAACCCTTCGCAGCAGCACCAGCCGGGCGGGCATCGTCGTCACTGCCTGACCACCACACGCCGATGAACTTGTCCATCGGGAATTTGATTTTGGCAGCTTCCTTAACAGCGGTCGGGTTCATGGCGCCCCAGCCCCACATGATCATGTAGTCAGGACGCTCCTTGCGCACCTGGAGCCACTGTGAAGACTGGTTCTGCATTTCCTTCACGCCAACCGGAATTTTTACAAACTCGTAGCCTTCTTCCTTGG
>JBPCVY010000168.1:0-3607 GCA_051010055.1 Hyphomicrobiales bacterium
GCACACCCATGCCCCGGTGCGCCTGTCTTCCATGACAACCCGTTCTGGTTTAACCGCGTGGTTCAACGTCAATGCGCCAACGAACGGGCGCGCGCCGCGGTTTCTGATGCGCACATCAATAGTGCAGATTCGCCCCAGGCCGCACCCACCAGGCGGCGGTATCAGCTGCACCGCAATATCAGGACCGCCACGGGCCCGTTGCGCTGCGGCTTCTGTCAGAAAAGTGGTTGAAAACAAGAGAAAAAACAAAAGGGCCGGCAAAACCAGCCGTTGCCAAAACGTCAAACTCGGCATGTGAATTTCGTACTCCGCACATTCGGTTGCTGCCGGACCGCTGCTCACCGGCCAATAGGGCAGGGGAAAGTGGCAACAAAATGCCGCTGGCGGCCGGATTGTCAACGTGCCGCATGCAGTTATTTGGATTCATTTTGAAATTTCGTTTCAAAAACTGGGTCAGTTTTGGTCGTTTGTGCTTTTCGGTAACAAAACTTCGTAAGCTCATTACGCGATTCTCAATCTATTCTTCTTATATCTGGAATGAGGATTTGATTCCTCCCACGCGGTAGAGCAAAGGGAGATGCCCCGAATGGCCATTTTTGACGTCCCCGATTTTGACGGACATGAGGTGGTTGATGCCTTTCACGACAAGGAAACTGGCTTAAAAGGGTTTATCGCGCTCCATTCCACTGCGCGCGGGCCGGGGTTTGGCGGCTGCCGCATGTGGAATTACGCTAGCGAAGAAGATGCCATTACTGATGCACTGCGCCTTTCGCGTGGCATGAGTTACAAGAACGCCCTTGCCGGCCTTTCCTATGGCGGTGGCAAGGCTGTGATTATGGGCGATCCGCGCACGGGCAAATCAAGAGAGCTGTTTGAAGCATTCGGCCGCGCTGTTGACAGGCTGGGCGGTTCTTATGTTACCGCGGAAGATGTGGGTGTTGGGGTTGAAGACATGATGGCGGTCGCCCGCACCACAAAATTCGTCAGTGGTATTACCCGGAAAACAAAAGGTTTTCGCGGCGGTGATCCGTCACCGCGCACAGCGCGCGGCGTTTTCGAAGGGTTGCGCGCGGCGGTGCGTTTTAGCCTTGAGCGGGACGTGGAAGGGCTCACCGTTGCCGTTCAGGGATTAGGTTCTGTTGGCTATAACCTTGCCAGTCTGCTGCACGCAGCAGGCGCCAAGCTGGTCGTTGCCGACATTTCCAAGGAAGCCGTAGAGCGCGTAGCTGAAATCTATGGCGCAAAAATTGTAGCGCCAGAAGATATTCTCACCTACGAGGCGGATGTTCTGGCGCCATGCGCCATGGGTGCAGTTCTGAATAAAAAGACAATCCCGCAGCTTGGGGCGAAGGTTGTTGCCGGTGCTGCAAACAATCAGTTGGCCACTGTGGCCGATGGCGAACTGCTGATGGAAAGTGGCATCATCTATGCGCCCGATTATGTCATCAATGCCGGCGGTATTATCGCGGTAACAGCGGAATATGAAGGCACCGCCACCGAAGCTGATGTGCAGAAACGAATTCTGGAAATCGGCCCACGCACCCTGGATCTTTTGCAAGAAGCAAAGAACAAGAACCGGCCAGCCGGTGAAATCGCCGATGAACGCGCACGCCAGCTTATCGGGCGCAGCAATGACAAACAAACGGCGGCGGCTTAACTTAAGCCTTTCCAACCTTTGTGCGGCTTGAACCGGGGCCCGTGCTCTTTCTGCAAGTCAGTGAGCGCGGCGGTGATTTCGCCAGCCCCGCGCTTTTCGATGTAATGCATGGGCCCGCCGCGGAACGGGGCAAACCCGGTGCCGAAAATTATGCCGCCATCTATTTGATCCTTGGTGGCCACCAATCCTTCTGACAAGCAGGCAACGCAGGCATTGAGTAGGGGCAATATGAGCCGGTCCTGCAAATTTGCATCGGGGCGTTGTTCGACCGGCTTCTTTTGCGGCTTACTCTTTTCATCGTACCGGTAAATTCCATTTCCGGACTTGCGCCCGATATCACCGGAGGCAACCTTGTCTTCAAACCATTTGGGAACGTCGGGAAAGCCTGCCCCTAAATCCTTCTTCATAACTTTTGCAACGTGCAAGGCAACATCAAGCCCAACCTGGTCGGCAAGCTCAATGGGCCCCATGGGCATACCGAAATCGGTTGCTGCTGCATCGATGACTTCCGGTGCAATGCCTTCGCCATAAGCAATGAAAGCCTCCATCATATAAGGCGTCAGCGCCCGGTTCACCAAAAAGCCAGGTGCTGACTTTACCTGCAGGGGAAGCTTGCCTGTTTCGTTTATCCATGCGGTGACGCGGTTCAACGCTCTCTTGTCCAAACCCTCATGGGTGACAATTTCCACCAACGGCATTTTCGCCACCGGATTAAAGAAGTGAATGCCGCAGAAGCGCTTGGGGTTTTTGAGTTCGGCCGCCAGCTTTTCAAGCAAAATGGAAGATGTGTTGGTGGCAAGAATTGCCGTGCGCTTCATGCGCGCCTCACACTGGGCATAAACCATCTGCTTGACATCGGGCTTTTCGGTTACCGCCTCAATTATGAGATCGGCCTTGGCAATGCCATCGCCTTTCAGATCAGGCACAAGCCTGTCCATTGCCGCGCGCGCATCACCTGGTCGGCGTAAACGTTTCTCAAACAGCTTTCTCGCCCGTTTCATGGCAGGCGCAATAAGTTCAGGCTTCATATCCTGCAAAGTTACCCGGTAGCCGTTCAAGGCGGCGTAGGCGGCAATATCGCCGCCCATCACCCCGGCACCGATAACATGAACGTGCCGAATGCCAGCCTTCTTGCCCTTTGCTGCTGCCTTCAGCCCTTCGCGCAAGAAAAACACGCGCACCAGATTTTGTGATGTCTCACCGGTGATGAGCCGGGCAAAACTCTCCGTTTCGGCCTGGCGCATCTCGTCAATCTCGCCGCCATGCCGCCGCCATAGGTCAATCATCGCATAGGGGGCTGGATAATGGTCCCGGTTTGCCTTCTTGGCGGCTTCCTTTTCCATCTGGCTGGCGATGAGCGTGCGGGCAGGCCCAAGGTTCATCGCCACACCTTTGGTGGAGAGATTATGGTCAACTTTAAGCTTGCCGATGCGGGCCCATTTAATGGCCTCGGCCATGTGCCGTTCCTGGGTTACTGCATCAACCAGTCCCATGCGCTTTGCCTGATTGGCATAGAGCGCGCGGCCCGTGAGCATCATTTCCATGCCCTTGTCCGGGTCGACCATGCGCAAGGTGCGCCAGGTGCCGGCAAGGCCAGGGTGTAAACCCAGTTGAACTTCAGGAAATCCTATGCGCGCATCATCGGTAACAATGCGGTAGTTGCAGGCAAGGGCAACCTCCAGACCGCCGCCAAGGCAGAACCCATGAATGGCTGCAATAGTCGGGGCAGGAAAGGCTTCCAGCCGGTCCAGCAGCGCAAGCCCCTTTTTCAGCACCTCTTTTACTTTCGCGCTTTCCACCATGGAGGTGAATTCGGAAATCTCAGCCCCCATGATGAAGCCGCTCTTTTTGGCTGAGCGGAGCACAAGTGCTTTGGGCTGAAGCGCTTCAAAAGCAGTAAGCATGGCGTCCAGTTCTTCCATCACTGGGCCAGAAAGGGTGTTGGCAGAA